>NZ_BMLX01000015.1 GCF_014645535.1 Silvimonas iriomotensis | reverse complement strand
GATCGACGTGGCTATGTTGAGCATCATCAGACGTTGGCATTTTCGGGACCATGTACCGCTGCGCGAGATCGCCAGGCGGCTGGGTGTTTCCCGAAACACGGTTCGCCGCTACATCCGTTCGGAGGCCATCGTTCCGGTCTATCCGGAACGCCATTCACCCAGCAAGCTGGATGGCCATGCCACCCGGCTGGCCGACTGGCTCAGGATTGAAGCGCGACGACCGCGCAAACAGCGACGCACCCTCAAGCAGATCCACGCGGATCTCGTTTCTCTGGGTTTCAGCGGTTCCTACGACCGCGTTGCAGCCTTTGCCCGACGATGGCGGCAGGAACAATACGAACAGACAAAAACGACCGGCCGGGGCACCTTCGTGCCGCTGCGTTTTGCCGAAGGCGAAGCATTCCAGTTCGACTGGAGTGAGGACTGGGCCGTCATCAACGGCGAACGGACGAAGCTGCAGGTGGCCCATCTCAAGCTCAGCCACAGCCGGGCCTTCTTCCTGCGTGCCTATCTGCTGCAGACTCACGAAATGCTGTTCGATGCCCATTACCATGCCTTCATGGCTTGGGGTGGTATCCCGCGCCGCGGCATCTACGACAACATGAAGACCGCCGTGGATCGGGTCGGTCGTGGCAAGGAACGCGAGGTCAACATCCGGTTTAGTGCCATGGTCAGCCACTACCTGTTTGACGCCGAGTTCT
>NZ_BMLX01000014.1 GCF_014645535.1 Silvimonas iriomotensis | reverse complement strand
TTACTCAACGATCTTGGCAACAACGCCGGCGCCAACAGTACGGCCACCTTCACGGATGGCGAAGCGCAGACCTTGTTCCATGGCGATCGGGGCGATCAGGGCAACAGTGATGGTCACATTGTCGCCCGGCATCACCATTTCGGTACCTTCCGGCAGGCTGATCGCGCCAGTCACGTCCGTCGTACGGAAGTAGAACTGCGGGCGATAGTTGCTGAAGAACGGGGTGTGACGACCACCTTCGTCCTTGGACAGAACGTAGATCTCAGCGGTGAACTTGGTGTGCGGGGTGATGGAGCCCGGCTTGGCCAGAACCTGACCACGCTGAACGTCTTCACGCTTCGTACCACGCAGCAGCGCGCCGATGTTGTCGCCAGCCTGACCTTGGTCCAGCAGCTTGCGGAACATTTCCACGCCGGTACAAGTGGTCTTGACGGTCGGAACGATACCCACGATTTCCAGTTCTTCGCCAACCTTGATGATACCGCGCTCAACACGACCGGTCACAACAGTACCGCGGCCGGAGATCGAGAACACGTCTTCCACCGGCATCAGGAAAGTACCGTCGATGGCACGTTCCGGTTCCGGAATGTAGCTGTCCAGTGCGTCGGCCAGACGGAAGATCGCCGGTTCGCCGATTTCGGACTGGTCGCCGTTCAGGGCCAGCATGGCGGAGCCATGGATGATCGGGGTGTCGTCACCCGGGAAGTCGTACTTGGACAGCAGGTCACGCACTTCCATTTCAACCAGTTCCAGCAGCTCGGCGTCATCAACCATGTCGCACTTGTTCAGGAACACGAGGATGTACGGAACGCCAACCTGGCGGGCCAGCAGGATGTGCTCGCGGGTTTGCGGCATCGGACCGTCAGCGGCCGAGCAAACCAGGATCGCACCGTCCATCTGGGCAGCACCGGTAATCATGTTCTTCACGTAGTCAGCGTGACCCGGGCAGTCAACGTGCGCGTAGTGGCGGGTTGCGGTTTCGTATTCAACGTGTGCAGTGTTGATCGTGATACCGCGAGCCTTTTCTTCCGGCGCGCTGTCAATCTGGGAGTAGTCTTTGGCTTCGCCACCGAACTTCTTGGACAGAATGGTGGTGATCGCTGCGGTCAGCGTGGTCTTGCCGTGGTCAACGTGACCGATGGTACCTACGTTGACGTGCGGCTTCGTACGCGTGAACTTTTCCTT
>NZ_BMLX01000013.1 GCF_014645535.1 Silvimonas iriomotensis | reverse complement strand
GGACCCTTTTCAGGGGGTGGGTTGGGGCTGCCTGGGGGCTTTTTTCTCCTTTTCCGGTGGAAACGTGCTGTTCTTGAAACGGTAGCTGTCGTTCCCGGTTTCAACAATGTGGCAGTGGTGGGTCAGCCGGTCCAGCAGCGCCGTGGTCATCTTGGGGTCACCAAAGACACTGGCCCATTCCGAGAAGCTCAGATTGGTCGTGATGATGACGCTGGTCCGTTCGTAGAGTTTGCTCAGCAGGTGGAACAACAATGCCCCGCCGTTCTGGCTGAAGGGCAGATAGCCCAGTTCGTCCAGGATCACCAGGTCGACATACATCAACCGCATGGCCAGTTGCCCGGGCTTGCCCATCGCCTTTTCCTGTTCCAGCGTATTGACCAGTTCGATGGTGGAGAAGAAGCGGACTCGGTGGTGATGATGCTCGATACCCTGAACGCCAATAGCGGTGGCAAGATGGGTTTTGCCGGTCCCCGGCCCGCCCACCAGCACGATATTCTGGGCCGAGTCGATGAACTCGCAGCGGTGCAGGCGTTTCACCAGCGCCTCGTCGGCATCGGCCACCGAGAAGTCGAAGCCGTTCAGGTCGCGATAGGCCGGGAAGCGGGCCACCTTCATCTGGTAGGCCAGGGAGCGCACTTCCCGTTCCGCCATTTCCGCTTTCAGCAAACCACCCAGGACCGCCGCTGCCGCCTTGTACGCCGGTGAATCCTGCGTCGCCAGATCACCCAGTGCCTGGGCCATGCCATGCAGCTTGAGGGATCGCAGCAACTCCATCATGGCATCAGGCTGCATGATGTTTCCCCCTCAGCCGGTCATAGCGATCGACGTTGGCCAGCGGTTCAATCTGCAGGGCAAAGGCCTGGGGTGCTTCCACTGGGGGCACCGGCTGGTTGTCGAGCAGCCGGCTCAGGATGTTGAGGATGGTCTGCTTGGAGGGAATACCGGCTTCCAGGGCCAGCTCGACCGCCGTCAGCACGGCGGCTTCATCGTGCATCAGCACGAGCGCCAGGATGTCGACCATTTCCCGATCACCACCCGGTCGTTTGAGCAGGATCTTCTGGAGTTGCCGGAAGCCGTCAGGCAACTCGCTGAAGGGTGCGCCATTGCGCAGGGCGCCGGGCTTGCGCTGGATGACGGCCAGGTAATGCCGCCAGTCATAGAAGGTCCGACCCAGGGCATGTTTGCGGTCAATGCAGCGGGCATGCTCGGCAATGGTCTGGCCTTCGGCCACAAAGACCAGACGGTCCGCGTAAACGTGCAGGCTGACCGGCCGGTTCGCAAACGAAGCCGGTACGCTGTACCGGTTGCGTTCGAAGTGGACGAGGCAGGTGGGGGATACCCGCTTGGTATGTTCCACATAGCCATCGAAGGGCTGCCCGACCGGCATCAGGTGCGGGCGTTCCGAGGACCAGACCGCCCAGATCGTGGCCTCCCGCTCCGGATGGCGGATCTGCTGCCACAAC
>NZ_BMLX01000012.1 GCF_014645535.1 Silvimonas iriomotensis | reverse complement strand
GTTGGTGAGGTAAAGGCTCACCAAGGCGACGATCCGTAGCGGGTCTGAGAGGACGACCCGCCACACTGGGACTGAGACACGGCCCAGACTCCTACGGGAGGCAGCAGTGGGGAATCTTGGACAATGGGCGCAAGCCTGATCCAGCAATGCCGCGTGGGTGAAGAAGGCCTTCGGGTTGTAAAGCCCTTTTGTCAGGGAGCAAATCCTTGTAGCTAATATCTACTGGGGATGAGAGTACCTGAAGAATAAGGACCGGCTAACTACGTGCCAGCAGCCGCGGTAATACGTAGGGTCCAAGCGTTAATCGGAATTACTGGGCGTAAAGCGTGCGCAGGTGGCTTGTTAAGACCGATGTGAAATCCCCGGGCTCAACCTGGGAACTGCATTGGTGACTGGCTCGCTAGAGTACGGCAGAGGGGGGTGGAATTCCACGTGTAGCAGTGAAATGCGTAGAGATGTGGAGGAACACCGATGGCGAAGGCAACCCCCTGGGCTGATACTGACACTCATGCACGAAAGCGTGGGGAGCAAACAGGATTAGATACCCTGGTAGTCCACGCCCTAAACGATGTCTACTAGTTGTCGGGGTTTTCGGACCTTGGTAACGCAGCTAACGCGTGAAGTAGACCGCCTGGGGAGTACGGTCGCAAGATTAAAACTCAAAGGAATTGACGGGGGCCCGCACAAGCGGTGGATGATGTGGATTAATTCGATGCAACGCGAAAAACCTTACCTGGTCTTGACATGTCGAGAATCCCTGAGAGATCGGGGAGTGCCGCAAGGAACTCGAACACAGGTGCTGCATGGCTGTCGTCAGCTCGTGTCGTGAGATGTTGGGTTAAGTCCCGCAACGAGCGCAACCCTTGCCACCAGTTGCCAGCATTCAGTTGGGCACTTTGGTGGGACTGCCGGTGACAAACCGGAGGAAGGTGGGGATGACGTCAAGTCCTCATGGCCCTTATGACCAGGGCTTCACACGTCATACAATGGTCGGTACAGAGGGCAGCCAACCCGCGAGGGGGAGCCAATCCTTTAAAACCGATCGTAGTCCGGATTGCACTCTGCAACTCGAGTGCATGAAGTCGGAATCGCTAGTAATCGCGGATCAGCATGTCGCGGTGAATACGTTCCCGGGCCTTGTACACACCGCCCGTCACACCATGGGAGTGGGTTTTACCAGAAGTGGCCAGTCTAACCTTCGGGAGGACGGTTACCACGGTAGGATTCATGACTGGGGTGAAGTCGTAACAAGGTAGCCGTAGGGGAACCTGCGGCTGGATCACCTCCTTTCAAGAGAAAGTCTTGTACAGGTATCCACACTCATCGGCTGTAGGTTAGAGATACGGAGAACGTCCCGGGGAACCGGGATGTGATTTGTGGAGCTGGGTCAGTAGCTCAGTCGGTTAGAGCACCGTCTTGATAAGGCGGGGGTCGCTGGTTCGATTCCAGCTTGACCCACCAATGATTCTTTGGTGTGGCTCGCAAGCAAGTCCGCATGTGTATGTATGGGGGTTTAGCTCAGCTGGGAGAGCACCTGCTTTGCAAGCAGGGGGTCGTCGGTTCGATCCCGTCAACCTCCACCAGTCCTGGCGGACCGCAATATGAAACCGGAGATCCGGTTGGGTGTTGTGGAACGGGAGGGCAAGTGGTTCACAAGTCGGCTGTCAATTCCGGAGCACACATAAACAAATGTTCTTGGTGATGAATTACCGAGAAGACTTGTTTCTGGTTGCTTCAACCAGGAAATTCAAACCACGTTTGAATTCACCGTATTTCGATCTTTAACAAAATGGAAGAAGCAAGACTCAAATTCTGAAGTAATAGATATTGGGTTAGATTGTATCGTCGCTGCATAACCGAGGTTATGTGGTGAGCAAACACCTGTAACCGTCGGCGCGAGCTGAGGTTATAGGATCAAGCGAATAAGTGCATCTGGTGGATGCCTTGGCGATCACAGGCGATGAAGGACGCGGTAGCCTGCGAAAAGCGACGGGGAGCTGGCAAACAAGCTTTGATCCGTCGATGTCCGAATGGGGAAACCCACCTCTTTTGAGGTATCCATGACTGAATACATAGGTCATGTGAAGCGAACCGGGAGAACTGAAACATCTAAGTACCCCGAGGAAAAGAAATCAACCGAGATTCCGGAAGTAGTGGCGAGCGAAACCGGAGTAGCCTGCATGTGATAGCAGAGATCTTAGTGGAACGGCATGGAAAGGCCGGCGACAGTGGGTGATAGCCCCGTACACGAAAGGGACTCTGTGGTACTGAGCATGCGACAAGTAAGGCGGGACACGAGAAATCCTGTCCGAAGACGGGGGGACCATCCTCCAAGGCTAAATACTCGTGATCGACCGATAGTGAACCAGTACCGTGAGGGAAAGGCGAAAAGAACCCCGGGAGGGGAGTGAAATAGAACCTGAAACCGGATGCATACAAACAGTGGGAGCCTCTGAAAATGGGGTGACTGCGTACCTTTTGTATAATGGGTCAGCGACTTACGTTCAGTAGCAAGCTTAACCGCATAGGGGAGGCGCAGGGAAACCGAGTCCGAACAGGGCGCACAGTTGCTGGGCGTAGACCCGAAACCAGGTGATCTATCCATGGCCAGGATGAAGGTGCGGTAACACGCACTGGAGGTCCGAACCCACTAGTGTTGCAAAACTAGGGGATGAGCTGTGGATAGGGGTGAAAGGCTAAACAAACCTGGAAATAGCTGGTTCTCCCCGAAAACTATTTAGGTAGTGCCTCAGGTATTACTGACGGGGGTAAAGCACTGTTATGGCTAGGGGGTCATCGCGACTTACCAAACCATGGCAAACTCTGAATACCGTCAAGTATCAGCCTGGGAGACAGACATCGGGTGCTAACGTCCGGTGTCAAGAGGGAAACAACCCAGACCGCCGTCTAAGGTCCCAAATGACATGTTAAGTGGAAAACGAGGTGGGAAGGCACAGACAGCCAGGATGTTGGCTTAGAAGCAGCCATCATTTAAAGAAAGCGTAATAGCTCACTGGTCGAGTCGTCCTGCGCGGAAGATGTAACGGGGCTCAAACATGTAACCGAAGACGCGGATGTGCAATTTATTGCACGTGGTAGGGGAGCGTTCCGTAGGCCTGTGAAGGTGCATTGTAAAGTGTGCTGGAGGTATCGGAAGTGCGAATGCTGACATGAGTAGCGTTAAAACGGGTGAAAAGCCCGTTCGCCGTAAGCCCAAGGTTTCCTGCGCAACGTTCATCGGCGCAGGGTGAGTCGGCCCCTAAGGCGAGGCTGAAAAGCGTAGTCGATGGGAAACAGGTTAATATTCCTGTACTTTGTATTGGTGCGATGTGGGGACGGAGAAGGGTAGGTCAGCCATCTGTTGGAATAGGTGGTTCAAGCGTGTAGGTGGGTGGCTCAGGCAAATCCGGGCTGCTGTTAACACCGAGGCGTGATAACGAGGTCTCATTGAGACTGAAGTGATTGATCCCATGCTTCCAGGAAAAGCCACTAAGCTTCAGCCAGTACGAAACCGTACCGCAAACCGACACTGGTGGGCAGGATGAGAATTCCAAGGCGCTTGAGAGAACTCAGGAGAAGGAACTCGGCAAATTGACACCGTAACTTCGGGAGAAGGTGTGCCACTGTAGGGTGAAGCGACTTGCTCGTGGAGCCTGAAGTGGTTGCAGTGAAAAGGTGGCTGCGACTGTTTATCAAAAACACAGCTCTCTGCAAAGACGAAAGTCGACGTATAGGGAGTGACGCCTGCCCGGTGCTGGAAGGTTAAGTGATGGGGTGCAAGCTCTTGATCGAAGCCCCAGTAAACGGCGGCCGTAACTATAACGGTCCTAAGGTAGCGAAATTCCTTGTCGGGTAAGTTCCGACCCGCACGAATGGCGTAACGATGGCCACACTGTCTCCTCCTGAGACTCAGCGAAGTTGAAGTGTTTGTGAAGATGCAATCTCCCCGCTGCTAGACGGAAAGACCCCGTGAACCTTTACTGTAGCTTTGCATTGGACTTTGAAGTGGTTTGTGTAGGATAGGTGGGAGGCTTTGAAGTGGTGACGCCAGTCATCATGGAGCCGTCCTTGAAATACCACCCTGACCCCTTTGAGGTTCTAACCTTGGTCCGTGATCCGGATCGGGGACCGTGCATGGTAGGCAGTTTGACTGGGGCGGTCTCCTCCCAAAGTGTAACGGAGGAGCTCGAAGGTCACCTAGGTACGGTCGGACATCGTACTGATAGTGTAATGGCACAAGGTGGCTTGACTGCGAGACTGACAAGTCGAGCAGGTGCGAAAGCAGGACATAGTGATCCGGTGGTTCTGAATGGAAGGGCCATCGCTCAACGGATAAAAGGTACTCCGGGGATAACAGGCTGATTCCGCCCAAGAGTTCACATCGACGGCGGAGTTTGGCACCTCGATGTCGGCTCATCACATCCTGGGGCTGTAGCCGGTCCCAAGGGTATGGCTGTTCGCCATTTAAAGTGGTACGTGAGCTGGGTTCAAAACGTCGTGAGACAGTTTGGTCCCTATCTGCAGTGGGCGCTGGAAATTTGAGGGGGGCTGCTCCTAGTACGAGAGGACCGGAGTGGACGCATCTCTGGTGTACCGGTTATCACGCCAGTGGTATCGCCGGGTAGCTAAATGCGGAAGAGATAAGCGCTGAAAGCATCTAAGCGCGAAACTCGCCCCAAGATGAGATTTCCCTGGGAACTTGATTCCCCTGAAGGGTCGTTGAAGACCACAACGTTGATAGGCCAGGTGTGGAAGCGCAGTAATGCGTTAAGCTGACTGGTACTAATTGCCCGTGAGGCTTGATCCTATAACCTGAGGGCGTGTCCCGGTTGTAGGGTGTTTGGTTACGATCTACCCCAAAGACGACAGAATTTGAAAAACATGAGAGACGAAAAGGCTCTTGTGATTGCTTCTTCCAGATTAGAGTGAGCTGTTAAACAGACGAACTCAACCAGTTACGTCTGGCGACCATAGCGAGTTGGCCCCACGCCTTCCCATCCCGAACAGGACCGTGAAACGACTTAGCGCCGATGATAGTGCGGATTACCCGTGTGAAAGTAGGACATTGCCAGACACCCATATA
>NZ_BMLX01000011.1 GCF_014645535.1 Silvimonas iriomotensis | reverse complement strand
GGGCGACAATGTGACCATCACTGTTGCCCTGATCGCCCCGATCGCCATGGAACAAGGTCTGCGCTTCGCCATCCGTGAAGGTGGCCGTACTGTTGGCGCCGGCGTTGTTGCCAAGATCGTTGAGTAACAACGGGCTTCACAATTAGGGGAAGGTGGTATATAATCCCGCCCTCTCCCTGTAGGCGAGTAGCTCAATTGGTAGAGCACCGGTCTCCAAAACCGGGGGTTGGGGGTTCGAAACCCTCCTCGCCTGCCACGGTTTAGTTTTGGGGCCGTTTCCAGTGGGGAACGGCTCTATTTTATTTTGTGATCCAGATAAGCAGACTCATGGAAAGCGTCGATAAACTAAAAGTAACGGCTGCTGTCGCTTTGGTGGCTATCGGTGTGGCCGGTTTCTACCTTGTGCCTGCCAATCAGGGTGCCTTGCGTGTTCTTGCAGTGATTGCCGGCTTGTTGCTGGCTGCTGCAACGGTCTGGTTCTCGCAGCCTGGTCGCGATTTTGTCGACTACGCGCGTGATTCGATCAAAGAAGCCCAGAAAGTGGTCTGGCCGACTCGTAAAGAGACCTGGCAAGTGACCGGGATTGTTTTCGCGTTTGTAGGCGTGCTCGCGATTTTCATGTGGGCAGTGGACTCGGGTCTGGCGTGGGTGTTCTACGATCTGATCCTTGGGCGTAAATAACAACCGCGAGGTATTTGTATGGCAATGCGTTGGTATGTGGTTCACGCCTATTCCGGCTTTGAAAAGAGTGTCCAGAAGGCGCTGAAAGAGCGCATTGAGCGTGCTGGCGTACAGCACATGTTCGGCCAGATTCTGGTGCCGGTCGAAGAAGTCATGGAAGTGAAAGACGGCCGCAAAGCCCTGACAGAACGCAAGTTCTTTCCGGGCTATGTGCTTGTTGAAATGGATATGACCGATGAAACCTGGCATCTGGTGAAGTCGACGCCGAAGGTGACCGGTTTTGTGGGTGGTTCCGGTAACCGCCCGGCTCCGATTTCGCAGCGCGAAGTCGAAGCAATCCTGCATCAGATGCAGGAAGGTGTTGAGAAGCCCAAGCCCAAGATTCTGTTTGAAGTGGGCGAAGTGCTGCGTGTGACCGATGGTCCGTTCGCAGACTTCAATGCAACCGTTGAAGATATTGATTACGACAAGAGTCGTCTCAAGGTCTCCGTGTTGATTTTTGGTCGCGCAACGCCGGTTGATGTTGATTTTGGGCAGGTTGAAAAGGTCTAAGGCCGGATCAATCTGCAGTAGTTGCACCGCAAGGTGTTTTCGGGGAGCGGAGTAATCCGCGTTAGACCCATTTTGGAGAAATACTGTGGCAAAGAAAATTGTCGGCTATATCAAGCTGCAAGTGCCCGCTGGTAAAGCCAATCCGTCGCCTCCTATCGGCCCGGCTCTTGGTCAGCGCGGTCTGAACATCATGGAATTCTGCAAGGCGTTCAACGCCCAGACTCAAGGCATTGAGCCGGGTCTGCCGATTCCGGTTGTGATCACTGCTTTTGCAGACAAGTCCTTCACCTTCGTGATGAAGAGCCCGCCCGCAACCATTCTGCTGAAGAAGGCTGCCGGCATTACCAAGGGTTCGCCGAAGCCCCATACCGACAAGGTAGGCAAGGTAACTCGCGCTCAGCTCGAAGAAATCGTCAAGACCAAGCAGGCTGACCTGACTGCTGCCAATATGGATGCTGCCGTTCGCATTCTGGCTGGTTCCGCCCGTTCCATGGGTCTGGAAGTGGAGGGTCTGTAATATGGCAAAGATTTCCAAGCGCCTCGCGGCCCTGAAGGCCAGTGTTGATCGCAACAAGTTTTACGCCGTTGATGAAGCCATTGCGCTGGTCAAGGGTGCTGCTACCGCCAAGTTCAACGAGTCGATCGATATCGCCGTGAACCTGGGTATCGATGCACGCAAGTCGGACCAGGTTGTTCGTGGTTCCGTCGTGCTGCCCAAGGGTACCGGTAAGTCCGTTCGCGTTGCTGTGTTCACCCAGGGTGCCAATGCTGAAGCCGCCAAGGCTGCTGGTGCCGAGATCGTTGGTTTCGAAGATCTGGCTGAATCCATCAAGGCTGGCAACATGGACTTCGACGTCGTGATCGCTTCCCCGGATGCGATGCGTATCGTCGGTCAGCTGGGCCAGATCCTGGGCCCGCGTGGCCTGATGCCGAACCCGAAGGTTGGCACTGTGACCCCGAACGTTGCCGAGGCTGTGAAGAACGCCAAGGCCGGTCAGGTTCAGTACCGTACCGACAAGGCTGGTATCGTTCACGCCACCATCGGTCGTGCATCGTTCGAAGCTGCTGATCTGCGCGCCAACCTGGACGCGCTGGTCGACGCACTGCAAAAAGCAAAACCGGCTGCTGCCAAGGGTGTTTACCTGAAGAAGCTGGCCGTTTCCAGCACGATGGGTGTCGGCGTTCGCGTTGATACCGCTTCGCTGGTTGCGTAATTAACTTTGGGCCCGGCCGGACTCGTTCCGGCCGGGAATGTCAAAGACCGCAGGTGCGACGCAAGTTGCTTAATGAAAGGCTGGCTGTAACAGGTCTTTATCCTGCGCAGACGGTGGTCCCAAAAAGTCATGGTTTTTCCGTCCCCTCCGGGGCGGGCTCCTGATGGACTGGTCGCCGTTTGATTGGAGGTGTGCCCAAAGCGCACCTGTTCATAGCAAATGGAGGTAGACCTTGAGTCTCAATCTCGAAGACAAGAAGGCCGTCGTTGCTGAGATCTCGGCAGAAGTTGCCAAGGCTCAGACACTCGTCGTTGCCGAGTATCGCGGGATCGAGGTTGCCAGCATGACTCTCCTGCGCAAGCAGGCTCGTGAGTCTGGCGTTTTCCTGCGTGTTCTGAAGAACACGCTGGCACGCCGCGCGGTTGAAGGTACACCGTTTGCCGGTCTGGCTGACCACATGGTCGGCCCGCTGGTTTACGGTATTTCCGAAGACCCGGTTGCTGCAGCCAAGGTGTTGAACGACTTCGCCAAGAAAGACGACAAGATCGTCATCAAGGCCGGTTCTTATGATGGCAAGGTTCTGGATGCTGCCGGCGTAGCCGCACTCGCATCGATCCCGAGCCGCGAAGAACTGCTGTCGAAGCTGCTGTATGTCATGAAGGCACCGGTTGCTGGCTTTGCCCGCGCCCTGGCCGCTCTGGCAGAAAAGCAAGGTGGTGGCGAAGCCGCACCTGCTACAGAAGAAGCTCCGGCCGAAGCTGTTTAACCCGCTCGATTCAGATCAATTAAAGTATTTCAGGAGTTTTACCAAATGGCACTGTCCAAAGAAGATATCCTCGAAGCCGTTGCTGGCTTGACCGTGATGGAACTGAATGACCTGGTCAAGGCATTCGAAGAAAAGTTCGGCGTTTCCGCCGCTGCTGTTGCTGTTGCTGGCCCTGCTGCTGGCGGCGGCGCTGCTGCTGCTGAAGAAAAGACCGAGTTCGACGTTATCCTGACCGGCGCTGGCGCCAACAAGGTTGCGGTGATCAAGGTTGTTCGTGAAGTGACCGGCCTGGGTCTGAAGGAAGCTAAAGACCTGGTTGACGGCGCTCCGAAGGCTGTTAAGGAAGCGGTTGCCAAGGCTGATGCCGAAGCCATCCAGAAGAAGCTGGTTGAAGCCGGCGCTACTGCTGACGTGAAGTAAGCGGCCAGTCGATGTAAGAAAGGCAGGCGGAGGAATCCGTCTGCCCTTTTGCGTTTGTTGCATTCGTGTTGTTAGCTGTTGATAACTACCTGAGAAGGTAGTGTGACGCAGTGGATAAACCCCAGACCGTTTTTCCGCAGTCCCGGACTGCGATTTGCGGTTTGTCTTCTGCGCCTTACTCCATGGAGAGCTTGTGAGTATGAATTACTCGTTCACTGAGAAGAAACGCATTCGTAAGAGCTTTGCAAAGCGCGCGAACGTTCTTGATGTGCCGTTTTTGCTGGCAACCCAGATCAACTCGTATAACGAGTTTCTGCAGCTGGGTTCTGCGATTGCCGACCGTACTGTTGTCGGCCTTCAGGCGGCGTTTACCTCCATCTTCCCGATTGTGTCTCACAACGAGAATGCGCGCCTCGAGTTCGTTCACTACGTGCTGGGCGAGCCGCCGTTTGACGTGATTGAATGTCAGCAGCGTGGTATCACGTTTGCTGCGCCTTTGCGTGCGCGTGTACGCCTCGTGATCATGGATCGCGAAGCGGCCAAGCCGACCGTGAAGGAAGTCAAGGAGCAGGACGTTTACTTCGGTGAAATCCCGCTGATGACCCGTAACGGTTCGTTCGTCATCAACGGTACCGAGCGCGTGATCGTATCGCAGCTCCACCGCTCTCCGGGCGTGTTCTTTGAACACGACAAGGGCAAGACCCATTCTTCGGGCAAGCTCCTGTTCTCGGCCCGTATCATTCCTTACCGCGGTTCCTGGCTGGACTTCGAATTCGATCCGAAGGACCTGCTGTTCTTCCGTATCGACCGTCGTCGCAAGATGCCGGTTTCCATCCTGCTCAAGGCACTGGGCTACAGCCCGGAACAAATGCTGGAAGCCTTCTATGACACCGACACCTTCCAGATGGGCAAGGACGGTCTGTTCATGGAACTGGTGCCGGAACGCCTGAAGGGTGAAGTCGCCAAGTTCGATATCGTCGCTGACGACGGCAAGGTGCTGGTCCAGAAAGACAAGCGCATTACCGCCAAGAGCATTCGTGACATTCAGACCGCTGGTCTGAAGCGTCTGCCTGTGCCTGTCGACTTCCTGATCGGTCGCGTGGCTGCCCACAATGTGGTGCACCCGGAGACCGGCGAAATCATCCTGCGTGGCAACGAAGAGATCACTGAAGAAACCGTGATCAAGTTTGACCAGGCTGGCGTGCCGGAAGTGCGCGTGCTGTACATCAACGACCTGGATCAAGGCGCATACATTTCTGCCAGCCTGCGTAACGATGACGTGGCTGACCAGTACGCTGCCAAGGTTGCTATCTACCGCATGATGCGTCCGGGCGAACCGCCGACCGAAGACGCGGTTGAAGCGCTGTTCAAGGGCCTGTTCTTCACTGAAGACCGTTACGACCTGTCGGCCGTGGGTCGCATGAAGTTCAACCGTCGCGCTTATCCGGATCGTCTGGAAGAGAAGGCACCGGGCTGGCAACGCCGCTTCTACGAGCGCGTCGGCCCGCAAGGTCTGGAAGGCACCGGCACGCTGTCCGTGGACGACATCATTGCCGTGATCGGCATCCTGATCGAACTGCGTAATGGCCGCGGCGAAGTCGATGACATCGATCACTTGGGTAACCGTCGTGTCCGTTCGGTAGGCGAACTGGCCGAGAACCAGTTCCGTGCAGGTCTGGTGCGTGTTGAGCGCGCTGTGAAAGAACGCCTGTCGCAAGCTGAATCCGACAACCTGATGCCGCACGACCTGATCAATGCCAAGCCTGTTTCGGCCGCGATCAAGGAATTCTTCGGTTCGTCCCAGCTGTCGCAGTTTATGGACCAAACCAACCCGCTGTCGGAAATCACGCACAAGCGTCGTGTTTCCGCACTGGGCCCGGGCGGTCTGACCCGTGAGCGCGCCGGCTTTGAAGTCCGTGACGTGCACCCGACCCACTACGGTCGTGTTTGCCCGATTGAAACGCCGGAAGGCCCGAACATCGGTCTGATCAACTCGCTGTCCTGCTATGCGCGCACCAACGAATACGGCTTCCTCGAAACGCCGTATCGCAAAGTGATCGACAGCAAGGTCACCGACCAGATCGAATACCTGTCCGCGATTGAAGAAGGCAAGTACGTCATTGCTCAGGCCAATGCCGAGCTGGACGCTGCCGGTACGCTGATCGACGACATGGTGACTTGCCGTGAACACGGTGAAACCATCATCGCCACGCCGGATCGCGTGCAGTACATGGACGTGGCCCCGAGCCAGATCGTGTCCGTTGCTGCTTCGCTGATTCCGTTCCTGGAACACGATGATGCGAACCGTGCGTTGATGGGTTCGAACATGCAACGTCAGGCCGTACCTTGCCTGCGCGCTGAAAAGCCGATGGTCGGTACCGGTATTGAACGTACCTGCGCCGTTGACTCGGGCACGGCCGTGGCCGCGCTGCGTGGCGGTGTGGTTGATTACGTCGATGCCAACCGTATCGTTATCCGTGTGAACGATGACGAAACCCCGGCTGGCGAAACCGGTGTAGATATCTACAACCTGACCAAGTTCACCCGTTCCAACCAGAACACGAACATCAACCAGCGTCCGGTGGTCGAACGTGGCGATCGTATCGCCCGTGGCGACGTGATTGCTGACGGTGCATCGACCGACCTGGGCGAAATGGCGCTGGGTCAGAACATGACCATCGCGTTCATGCCGTGGAACGGCTACAACTTCGAAGATTCGATCTTGATCTCCGAAAAGGTGGTGGCAGACGATCGCTACACCTCGATCCACATCGAAGAACTGTCGGTGATGGCGCGTGACACCAAGCTGGGTCCGGAAGAAATCACCCGCGATATCTCCAACCTGTCCGAGCGCATGCTGGGCCGTCTGGATGAATCCGGCGTGGTCTACATCGGCGCCGAGGTTGAAGCTGGCGACGTGCTGGTCGGCAAGGTGACACCGAAGGGTGAAACCCAGCTGACGCCGGAAGAAAAGCTGCTGCGCGCGATCTTCGGCGAGAAGGCGTCCGATGTGAAGGACACCTCGCTGCGCGTGCCGTCCGGCATGACCGGTACCGTGATCGACGTGCAAGTGTTCACCCGTGAAGGCGTGGAGCGCGACAAGCGCGCCCAGTCCATCATTGACGAGCAACTGCGTCGCTACCGTACCGACCTGAACGATCAACTGCGTATCGTTGAGAACGACTTGTTCGAACGTATCGAGCGCATGATTGTCGGTAAGGTTGTGAATGGCGGTCCGAAAAAGCTGGCCAAGGGCGCAGAAATCACCAAGGAATACCTGGCTGATCTGACCCCGCGTCAAGACTGGTTCGACATCCGTCTGGCCGACGAAGAAGCTGCACGCCAGCTGGAATCCATGAAGGATCTCGTGGCCCAGATGAAGGCCGACTTTGACCTGCGCTTTGAAGACAAGAAGCGCAAACTCACCCAAGGCGACGAACTGCCGCCGGGCGTGATCAAGATGGTCAAGGTGTACGTGGCTGTGAAGCGTCGCCTGCAACCGGGTGACAAGATGGCCGGTCGTCACGGTAACAAGGGTGTGGTTTCCAAGATCCTGCCGGTGGAAGATCTGCCGTACATGGCCGATGGCAGCCCGGTTGATATCGTGCTGAACCCGCTGGGCGTGCCGTCCCGGATGAACATTGGCCAGATTCTGGAAGTTCACCTGGGCTGGGCTGCCAAGGGGATTGGTCAACGTATCGACGCCATGTTGCGTGAGCAGCGTCAGGTGGCTGAAGTGCGTGACTACCTGGACAAGATCTACAACACCACAGGCAAGCAAGAAGACATCGCCAACCTGTCGGACCACGAAGTCCTGCGTCTGGCAGGTGGTCTGCGCCGCGGTATGGTGTTTGCAAGCCCGGTGTTTGATGGTGCCAAGGAAGCCGAAATCCACAAGATGCTGGATCTGGCTTACCCGGACGAAGATGCTCGTACTGGTCTGTTGAACTTCAACGCCACCAAGACCCAGATGCAACTGTTTGATGGCCGCACTGGCGAGCCGTTCGAGCGCAAGGTGTCTGTGGGCGTGATGCATTACCTGAAGCTGCACCACCTGGTTGACGACAAGATGCACGCGCGTTCGACCGGTCCGTACTCGCTGGTGACGCAACAGCCGCTGGGTGGTAAAGCCCAGTTCGGTGGCCAGCGTTTCGGTGAAATGGAAGTGTGGGCGCTGGAAGCATACGGCGCGGCATACACCCTGCAGGAAATGCTGACCGTGAAGTCCGATGACGTGAATGGCCGTACCAAGGTCTACGAAAACATCGTCAAGGGCGACCATCGCATCGACGCCGGCATGCCGGAATCCTTCAACGTGCTGGTGAAGGAAATCCGCTCGCTGGGTATCGATATCGATCTGGAAACGAACTGAACCATGTGAGGTGTGAGGGGTGCCCGCCGCGTTATGCGAGCAGGTACCTCACACCTGACTTCCTCACCCTCACAGGAGAAAGACAGAGATGAAAGGCTTACTCGAACTCTTCAAGCAAGTCACCCAGGATGAAGAATTTGACGCGATCAAGATTGGTCTGGCGTCGCCGGAGAAAATCCGTTCCTGGTCGTATGGCGAAGTGAAGAAGCCGGAAACCATCAACTACCGTACGTTCAAGCCGGAACGTGATGGTTTGTTCTGCGCCCGTATTTTCGGGCCGATCAAGGATTACGAATGCTTGTGCGGCAAGTACAAGCGTCTGAAGCACCGCGGCGTCATCTGCGAAAAGTGCGGCGTTGAAGTCACGCTGTCCAAGGTTCGCCGCGAGCGTATGGGCCACATCGAGCTGGCCAGCCCTGTTGCGCACATCTGGTTCCTGAAGAGCCTGCCGTCGCGTCTGGGTATGGTGCTGGATATCGCCCTGCGTGATATCGAACGCGTGCTGTACTTCGAAGCATTCATCGTGACTGAGCCGGGCATGACCCCGCTGCAGCGCGGTCAACTGCTGACCGAAGAAGACTACTTCGACAAGGTTGAAGAGTACGGTGACGAATTCGTGGCCCTGATGGGCGCGGAAGGTATCCGTGAACTCTTGCGCAATCTGGACGCTGAGAACGAAATCGCCACCCTGCGTGCCGAGCTCGAATCCACCAGCTCCGAAACCAAGATCAAGAAGATCGCCAAGCGCCTGAAGGTGCTGGAAGCCTTCCACAAGTCGGGCATCAAGCCGGACTGGATGGTGCTGGAAGTGCTGCCGGTGCTGCCGCCGGAACTGCGTCCGCTGGTGCCGCTGGATGGTGGTCGTTTCGCTACGTCTGACCTGAACGATCTGTATCGTCGCGTCATCAACCGGAACAACCGTCTGAAGCGTCTGCTGGAACTGCGCGCACCGGATATCATCGTGCGCAACGAAAAGCGCATGCTGCAAGAGTCGGTTGACTCGCTGCTGGACAACGGTCGTCGCGGCAAGGCCATGACCGGCGCCAACAAGCGTCCGCTCAAGTCGCTGGCCGACATGATCAAGGGTAAGGGCGGTCGTTTCCGTCAGAACTTGCTGGGTAAGCGCGTTGACTACTCCGGCCGTTCCGTGATTACCGTGGGCCCATACCTGCGTCTGCATCAGTGCGGCCTGCCGAAACTGATGGCGCTGGAACTGTTCAAGCCCTTCATCTTCCATCGCCTTGAAGTGATGGGTCTGGCGACCACCATCAAGGCCGCCAAGAAGATGGTTGAATCGCAAGAAGCGGTGGTGTGGGACATCCTGGAAGATGTCATCCGCGAACATCCGATTCTGCTGAACCGTGCGCCGACGCTGCACCGTCTGGGTATCCAGGCGTTTGAGCCGGTGCTGATCGAAGGCAAGGCAATCCAGCTGCATCCGCTGGTTTGTGCGGCATTCAACGCCGACTTCGACGGTGACCAGATGGCTGTTCACGTTCCGCTGTCGCTGGAAGCGCAGATGGAAGCCCGCACCCTGATGCTGGCCTCCAACAACGTGCTTTCGCCTGCCAACGGCGAGCCGATCATTGTGCCGTCCCAGGATATCGTGCTGGGTCTGTACTACATGACCCGCGAAGCGATCAACGGCAAGGGTGAAGGCATGTCCTTCATCGATGTGAAGGAAGCCCAGCGCGCTTACGAAAACAAGTTCGTGACCCTGCAGACCCGCATTTCCGTGCGTCTGAAAGAATGGTTCAAGGACGAAAACGGCGAATGGCAACACAAGATGGTGCGTCGTGATACCACCGTCGGCCGTGCCATCCTGTCGGAAATCCTGCCCAAGGGTCTGGACTTCAGCTACATCAACAAGTCGCTGAAGAAGAAAGAAATCGGTCGTCTGATCAACGCATCGTTCCGTCGTTGCGGTCTGAAAGACACCGTCGTGTTTGCTGACCAGCTGATGTACACCGGTTTTGCGTACTCGACCCGCGGTGGCGTGTCCATCTGCGTGGACGACATGCTGATCCCGGCCAAGAAGATCGAGCTGCTGGCTTCCGCCAACGCCGAAGTCAAGGAAATCGAGCAGCAATACAGCTCCGGTCTCGTGACGCAAGGCGAACGCTACAACAAGGTAGTCGATATCTGGGGTCGTGCCGGTGACCAGATCGCCAAGGCGATGATGGACCAGCTGGGCAAGGAAAAGGTTGTTAACGCCGAAGGCAAGGAAGTTGATCAGGAATCGTTCAACTCCCTGTACATGATGGCTGACTCTGGTGCGCGGGGTTCCGCAGCACAGATTCGCCAGCTGGCTGGTATGCGGGGCCTGATGGCCAAGCCGGACGGCTCGATTATCGAGACGCCGATTACCACCAACTTCCGCGAAGGCCTGACCGTTCTGCAGTACTTCAACTCGACTCACGGCGCTCGTAAGGGTCTGGCCGATACCGCGTTGAAGACCGCTAACTCCGGTTATCTGACCCGTCGTCTGGTTGACGTGACGCAGGATCTGGTGGTGACCGAAGACGATTGCGGCACCAAGAACGGCGTGACCATGAAGGCGGTGGTGCAGGGCGGTGACGTGATCGAAGCGCTGCGTGATCGTATTCTGGGTCGTGTAGTTGCGACTGATGTGGTTGATCCGGCGACGCAAGAAACCGCGATCGAAGCCGGTACGCTGCTGGGCGAAGATCAGGTTGATCTGATCGATAACCTGGGTGTGGACGAAGTGAAGGTCCGTACGCCGCTGACTTGCGAAACCCGCTATGGTCTGTGCGCCGCATGTTACGGCCGTGATCTGGGCCGCGGTTACCGCGTCAACACCGGTGAAGCGGTCGGCGTGATTGCCGCGCAGTCGATCGGTGAGCCGGGTACCCAGCTGACCATGCGTACGTTCCACATCGGTGGTGCCGCGTCTCGTGCTGCAGCTGCAAGCCAGGTTGAAACCAAGTCCAACGGCAAGATCGCCTATAGCGCGAACATGCGTTATGTGACCAACACCAAGGGCGAACAACTGGTGATGGCCCGTTCCGCCGAAGTGCTGGTGCTGGATGATTCCGGTCGTGAGCGTGAACGTCACAAGGTGCCGTACGGCGCGACGTTGCTGGTCAAGGATGGCGAAGCCGTCAAGGCCGGTACCGTGCTGGGCACGTGGGACCCGCACACCCGTCCGGTTATTACCGAGTACGCAGGTCAGGTTCGTTTCGACAACGTCGAAGAAGGCACCACCGTCGTCAAGCAAGTGGACGATGTGACTGGTCTGTCGACCCTTGTCGTGATCGATCCGAAGCGCAAGGCTGGTTCGACCAAGGGCGTGCGCCCGATGGTTCGCCTGATGGACGAGCAAGGCCATGACGTGAAGCTGGCTGGCACCGATACTCCGGTGACCATCACCTTCCAGGTGGGCTCGATCATTACCGTGAAGGACGGCCAGGTTGTGGGCGTGGGTGAGGTGATTGCGCGTATTCCGCAAGAAACCGTGAAGACCCGCGACATTACCGGTGGTCTGCCGCGTGTGGCTGAACTGTTTGAAGCGCGTTCGCCGAAGGACGCCGGTATGCTGGCCGAAGTGACCGGTACCGTGTCGTTCGGTAAGGACACCAAGGGCAAGCAACGTCTGATCATCACTGATCTGGAAGGTCTGGCACACGAGTACCTGATCCCGAAGGACAAGCACGTGATGGTCCACGACGGTCAGGTTGTGAACCGCGGTGAAACCATCGTTGACGGCTCGATCGATCCGCACGATATCCTGCGTCTGCAGGGTATCGAAGCCCTGTCGCGCTACATCGTGCAAGAAGTGCAGGAAGTGTACCGACTGCAGGGTGTGAAGATTAACGACAAGCACATCGAAGTGATCGTGCGTCAGATGCTGCGTCGTGTTGTGGTTTCGGCCGCAGGCGATACCGGCCTGATCCTGGGTGAACAGATCGAACGCGCTGAAGTGCTGACGATCAACGACCAGATGATCAAGGACGGCAAGCAGCCGGCAACGTACGACAACATTCTGCTGGGTATCACGAAGGCGTCGCTGTCGACCGACTCGTTCATCTCGGCCGCTTCGTTCCAGGAAACCACGCGTGTCCTGACCGAAGCCGCCATCATGGGCAAGATCGACGATCTGCGTGGTCTGAAGGAAAACGTGATCGTGGGCCGTCTGATTCCGGCCGGTACCGGTCTGGCTTACCACCGCTCGCGCAAGCGTCCGGCGGCTGCCCAGGCATCTTCGGAACCGTCGGCAGAGCTGGCTGCAGCAGAGGCCGCATTTGCCACTGCAGGTTCCAGCGACGCGCTGTAACCGTTCATCGTCAAGCAAACACTTGACGACAAAGACTTGATTTTCTTAAAATCTTGGTCTTTCCTGGCGACGCTCTGGCTATCTGGAGCGTCGCTAGCTTCATTTGGTGGTCCGATTTTGGGTCGGGCAGCCAGAAAAAGGCCCCGCAAGGGGATGTAAACTCAAGGAAGTTTTAACAATGCCAACAATCAATCAGCTGGTCCGCAAGGGCCGCGAGAAGGAAGTGATCAAGAGCAAGGTTCCCGCTCTTGAATCCTGCCCTCAAAAGCGTGGTGTGTGCACTCGCGTGTACACCACCACTCCGAAAAAGCCGAACTCCGCGCTGCGTAAAGTTTGCAAGGTACGTCTTACCAACGGTTTCGAAGTCATTTCGTACATCGGCGGTGAAGGCCACAACCTGCAAGAGCACAGCGTTGTTCTGATCCGTGGTGGTCGTGTCAAGGATTTGCCGGGTGTGCGTTACCACACCGTGCGCGGTTCCCTGGATACTGCTGGCGTGAAAGATCGTAAGCAGTCGCGCTCCAAGTACGGTGCCAAGCGCCCGAAGGCGTAAGGTTTGTGTGGTCGGCGGCACACAGTACAAAAGCCGTCGAGTAAGTGGCTGCTCCGTTGGGCGGCTGTGGGGATTGGGTTCCCCGACTGAATGTCACATTAAGGAAGTAATATCATGCCAAGACGTAGAGAAGTTCCGAAACGCGAAGTGTTGCCGGATCCCAAGTTCGGTTCGCAGGAACTGACCAAGTTCATGAACGTTGTAATGATCGACGGTAAGAAGTCGGTTGCTGAAGGCATCATTTACGGTGCGCTCGAACAAATCGAGAAGAAGACCGGCAAGAACGCCATTGAGGTGTTCACTACCGCCATCAACAATGCAAAACCGATCGTCGAGGTGAAGAGCCGTCGCGTCGGTGGTGCTAACTACCAGGTGCCTGTCGAAGTCCGCCCTAGCCGTCGTCTGGCATTGGCGATGCGTTGGGTCCGTGACGCGGCACGCAAGCGTGGTGAGAAGTCCATGGATCTGCGTCTGGCTGGCGAGCTGCTCGATGCGGCCGAAGGTCGTGGCGGCGCGATGAAGAAGCGTGATGAAGTGCACCGCATGGCCGAAGCCAACAAGGCCTTCGCCCACTACCGCTTCTAATGCAAAAAGCTTAAGGAAAACATCGTGGCTCGTAATACCCCCATTGAGCGCTACCGTAACATCGGTATCTCCGCTCACATTGATGCAGGCAAGACCACCACGACCGAACGTATCCTGTTCTACACCGGTGTTAACCACAAGATCGGTGAAGTGCATGATGGCGCTGCCACCATGGACTGGATGGAACAAGAACAAGAGCGCGGTATTACCATTACCTCGGCTGCTACCACGACCTTCTGGAAAGGTATGGGCATGCAGTTCCAGGAACACCGCTTCAACATCATCGACACCCCGGGGCACGTTGACTTCACGATTGAAGTTGAGCGCTCCATGCGTGTTCTGGATGGTGCTTGCATGGTGTACTGCGCGGTTGGTGGCGTTCAGCCCCAATCCGAAACCGTGTGGCGTCAGGCCAACAAGTACAAAGTGCCGCGTCTGGCGTTCGTGAACAAGATGGACCGTCAAGGTGCCAACTTCTTCCGCGTCGTCGAGCAAATGAAGACCCGCCTGAAGGCGACTCCGGTTCCGGTTGTAATTCCTATCGGTGCTGAAGACAACTTCGTCGGCGTGATCGACCTGGTGAAGATGCAGGCCATCTTCTGGGACGATGCTTCGCAAGGCATGAAGTTCGAGTACCAGGACATCCCGGCAGACCTGCAGGCAACTGCTCAGGAATGGCGTGAGAAGATGGTTGAATCGGCTGCTGAAGCATCCGAAGAACTGATGAACAAGTACCTGGAAGAAGGCGACCTCTCCGAGGCCGAAATCGTTCAGGCTATTCGTCAGCGCACCATCGCTTGCGAAATCCAGCCGATGCTGTGTGGCACCGCGTTCAAGAACAAGGGTGTGCAGCGCATGCTGGACGCCGTGATCGAGTTCCTGCCGTCCCCGGTCGACATCCCGCCGGTGGGTGGTACTGACGATCGCGAGCAGCCGACCACGCGTGAAGCTTCCGACGAAGCGCCGTTCTCCGCGCTGGCATTCAAGCTGATGAACGATCCGTACGTCGGTCAGCTGACCTTCTTCCGCGTCTACTCTGGCGTGGTGAAGTCCGGTGACACCGTGCTGAACTCGGTCAAGGACAAGAAAGAGCGTATCGGCCGTATCGTGCAGATGCACGCCAACGACCGTAAGGAAATCGACGAAGTGCGCGCTGGCGACATCGCCGCGGGTATCGGCCTGAAGGAAGTCACCACTGGTGAAACCCTGTGTGCCATCGATGCTCCGATCGTTCTTGAGCGTATGGAATTCCCGGAGCCGGTGATTCACGTTGCCGTTGAACCGAAGACCAAGGCTGACCAGGAAAAGATGGGCGTTGCCCTGAACCGCCTGGCCAAGGAAGATCCGTCTTTCCGCGTGCGTACCGATGAAGAATCGGGCCAGACCATCATTTCCGGTATGGGCGAACTGCACCTGGAAATTCTGGTTGACCGCATGAAGCGTGAATTCGGCGTTGAAGCCAACGTCGGTGCCCCGCAAGTGGCCTACCGCGAAACCGTGACGCAAACCGTCAAGGACGTTCAAGGTAAGCACGCCAAGCAGTCCGGTGGTAAGGGTCAGTTCGGTGATTGTACGATCACTCTGGAACCGTCCGGCGAAGGCAAGGGCTACCAGTTCTTCGACGAAATCAAGGGTGGTGTGATTCCCCGCGAATTCATCCCGTCGGTGGACAAGGGTATCCAGAACACGCTGAAGGCCGGTATTCTGGCTGGCTTCCCGGTGGTTGACGTGACTGTGCGCCTGACCTTCGGTTCGTACCACGATGTTGACTCCTCGCAGATCGCCTTCGAACTGGCTGGTTCGATTGCGTTCAAGGAAGCCATGCGCCGTGCTAACCCGGTTATCCTCGAGCCGATGATGGCCGTGGAAATCGAGACGCCGGAAGAATACATGGGCGACATCATGGGCGATCTGTCCTCCCGTCGCGGTATCATCCAGGGTATGGATGACAACCCGGCTGGCGGCAAGATGGTCAAGGTTGAAGTTCCGCTGTCCGAAATGTTTGGCTACTCGACTACACTGCGTTCGATGTCGCAAGGTCGTGCAACGTACTCCATGGAGTTCAAGCACTACTCGCAAGCGCCGAAGCACGTGGCCGACGCCATCATGGCGAACAAGAAGTAATTATTGTTGATGGCCTGGCGCAATGCGCCGGGCTGTTACTGAAGAATCCAGAATTCAAGGAAGCTAAAAAATGGCAAAGGAAAAGTTCACGCGTACGAAGCCGCACGTCAACGTAGGTACCATCGGTCACGTTGACCACGGCAAGACCACGCTGACCGCAGCGATCACCACCATTCTGTCCAAGAAGTTCGGTGGCGAAGCCA
>NZ_BMLX01000010.1 GCF_014645535.1 Silvimonas iriomotensis | reverse complement strand
CAGCACGTTTCCACCGGAAAAGGAGAAAAAAGCCCCCAGGCAGCCCCAACCCACCCCCTGAAAAGGGTCCATCAGGTGGGTCAGAATTCGATGCAAAAGGTGGGTCAGGATTCAGTGCAAATCAACAACTCGCATTTCTGCCGTGGGAAAAACTGCCAAATGGGTTGCTCGGACTGCTACTCATAGGTATCGGTGCTTCCTCGTTGTGGGATAGCCCATTCTGGAGTCGGCATGGCTTGATTGGGTTGGGGTCATTGATTGCAGGGGGGCTGATGGTTGGTTTTGCAATTAGAAAATTGCTTGTAGAACCCCGGCCAGACTCGGATGTAGCCGATCAGAAATGACGTTAGAACTGATCAGGCCTTCAGCGCCCGCCATGTGCGGGCGTTGTTGTCTGTACTGTTTGGAGGCTGTTTGCCGGGTGCCGACGGATCAGCGTGGGCCGTCATCTTGCTGTGTACAGCTTGTAAACAGTTTTTCTTTTGAAAATCAGAGTGTTACGACAATTCTATTGTGTCTTGTATACAAGTCCGGGTGCCGAAAATTGACAATTTCCATTGTAAATTAAATGGTTAAACGCACCGCCCAGATGCGTAAGGTGTATAGGGTTTTTAGCGTTAAGGAAAGGGTCGCTGAGGGCATCATATTGCCCATTCCGTCGACCAGAAATCACTCGCGGGGTGTCCTGATTACACGATCAAAGCTGTGCCCGATCGAAAAGTGCCCTGAAAAACCACTGAATCCGGGGGCGTCGTAGCAGCGTAGAGGATAGAAAGAGGAGGCTCGCCAGGAACTGTGCATGCCCACGGCCAGGACGTACCGCGCTGTTCGTTGCTCCTTGCTGGCGCTACGGGTTGGTCATGACACTTTGCTGTGCTGCCAATCTTGGGGAGCTTCAACGCGCGGGGCCCGGCAGCGGGCCGCCATCAATCGCGAAGAAATGGATATTGACCAGGTGGTGGCGGATGGATTGGCTACGATGAACCGGTGGATTGCCCATCAGGACCCATTGAGTACCACGGGCGACGACTTGAATATGTGGGTCTGCATGCGGGTCCGGTTTTTGATTGACGCATAAGTTCTTTTGAAGACATGAATTTATGGTGTTTTTGTGGCGGATGATCCCTCCGCCACGCGGCTGGCATGCCGCATTGTCGTTACAACACGCAGGATCACCCGGTTTTTTGCCAAGGAGTACAGTGATGAGTATGACACTGCTAGACCTGGATAAAGTCCGCAACCAGCTCGATGCCTGGGAAATTGAAATCAATCAGGAGTTGCACGACCCATCCACCGATGAATTCCAGCACGAGATGCGCACCCGCCACGGTACGCAGATCAAGGCCTGGATCAAGGAGCTGGAACACGAGCGGGATCACTTGCAATCCAGAGAGAGCAAGCCCAACGGCCACGCCAATGGCCGGTCCGAGTCTGATCTGACGCCGCCGCGATTACGTCATGGCGCCGATGCCGAAACCGTGGCGCGTATTTATTCCGCCATGGGGTATCTGCGCAGCGAGATCGGCCCGGGCTGAAAGGGCGCTTGCGCAAACAAAATGGCCGCTCGCATGCGGCCATTTTTTGTGGGCGCTTGGCCGATGTTCAGGCGACGGGCCAGCCCATGCGCCGCAAGGTTTTGCCCATCAGCCAGGCGGGGCCGATCAGCAGGTAAGACAGATCGGTAAAGAAAGAAGGGCGCCGGCCTTCGATGGCATGGCCGACAAACTGGCCGATCCACGACAGGATGAACAGCGAGATCGCCAGCATGAACGCCGCTTGCTCACCCAGTGCGGACATTGCCGCGCGCGCAAGCAGCGCATTGAGTGCCAGCCAGAGCAACATGGCAAAACCCAGCCGCACAGAGAGGCGGGTATAAAACCCCAGCGCGGCGGCGGCGGCGAGCAAGGCCCAGAAACCGTCGATCCCGGTGGGTGAGGGCACCAGCCATAACCACATCATCACGCACCACAAAATGACCGGTACGCAGATCCAGTGGATGGTCTGGTTGGTGGCGTTGCGATGATCACTGCTGTAGGCGTCGAACCACTGGCCGGCCGTGCGCATGGGGCGGGGTATCCTGAGACAAGAGATCAGGAAAGTGTAGGCAGGGCCGGTGGCGCCTGCCTATGCGCAGTGCAGCACGACCGCGTTTGAAACGACAGTCGTGCCCGCTGCCGCGGTCTGCGGCTAGAACAGTACGAAAAAGCCATCCAGAAAATACAACACACCGACAAGGCCGATTGGCAGGGCGGTCAGCCACAGTGCCTTGCGTTTGAACAAACCGGCAATGGACGACACCAGAATGGCAACCTGCAGGAAGATCACGGCCAGACCAAACGGTTTGCCGTGGCGCTGGGCGTCATCACGCTGGGCTTCCAGTGCGCGGGCAGAGGCCTGGATGTTGTCTTTTTCTTCGCTGTATTGTTTGACCTTGGCGTCGTAGTCGGCAATGCGGCTGGCATAGGCCGTGGCCGCTTTGCTGTCGGTCGGCAGGGCATCGCGTTGCAGGGCCAGGTTATCGCGCTGCACTTGATACAGGTTCAGCTTGACGCCCTTGGCCTGGTAGTAGGCCCACTGGTCAGAGGCCTGGGCCTGGCTGATTACGCTGCGGGTGGAGTAACCGCCGCCCTTGAAGGTGGACAGCGTGGCGCACACGGCCAGAATGACGGTGGTCAGCGCCAGGTAATTCAGCCATGGGTCTTTCTTTTCTTCGCTCATGTTCGTGTCTCGATCAGATCTGCGTCTTTTTTGTTGAACGGGTCAAATATCGCGGCAGATTCTGGCGAGGGCGAGGCATTCTGACTGTAACGAGGTGTTGCAGGCGTGAACCGCACGACAAAGGGGCGCCGCAGCGCCCCTGGCAGCTTGATTCGCAAATGCTCAGAATTCGCGAAATGCCTTGTGGCAGGCGCTGCAGCTGTCTTCCATGGCGGAAAACTGCGGGCGGATCTTGTCGGCGTCGCCGGTAGCGGCGACATCCTTGAGCCGGGTTACGTTATCCAGCAGTTTGTCCTGTGCGGCATGAAAATCTTGCGGATGGCTCCAGATGCTGGCTTTGGCATCGGTCTTGCTGTGATCATTCTGGTCTGGCGGCACAAACAGCGGCCACGGCTGCTGCGCCAGTTGCTGGAGTTTGTCTGCGTTGCTGCGAAAGGCCTGGGCGTCCCATGCTTTGGCGCCCTTGAGCATGTCGCGCATGCTCTGGCTGGTGCGCAGCATTTCCTTGAACACCTGTTTGCGTTTGTAGACCGGCGAGTTCGGGTCTTCATGCGAGCAGGCGGCGAGCAGTACGATCAGCAGGGTACAGGAGCCCGTCAGGCGGGCCAGAGAGAGCTTGGTCATGGTTGGGCGTTCAGGCAGAACATTGAAAATGATGTCACAGGCGGGCACAACGCAACCGCCACCACTGGCGCCACGGCCGTAACTGCCGGCGGGTCCAGCGGCGCCATCGTGCCACAAAGAGATAACCGCGCCGATAAAGACGCACGGTGCGCAATACGGGCCGGCATGCGCGCTCGACGACGGCAACCGAGCCGAATTCCAGCGATTTGAGTGTCACATACAATACGGCAGAGGCCAGCCAGTGACCCTTGGCCAGCAAATACACGCAGATCAACCGGGGCGGGTTGGTCAGCAAAACCGGCACGATGAAACAGAGCATGGCCTGGAAAGGTGTGCGGGCGCGCAACCAGCGCATGACCCCCGCGCCCCAGCGGCGCCATACCGGCCAGGCCAGCAGCCATTCGGCACCGCGTCGCAGATGCAGCCACAGCCAGCTTTGCAACGCCAGCAACAGCGCAAACGGCAGCACCCACCAGCGGCGCTGGAGAGGTCGGGCGCTCATGCGATAAAACAGAGAGTGGCCTGCATGCCTGCATATTAAACCGGGTCCACCGCCCTGGCGCGGTGAACTGCGGGCACGGGCAAAAGAAAACGGTACACCGGCAAGCGCCGGGCACCGTTCCAGTCAAAATGAAGCCAAGGGGATTGCACCGGTCTAACGCGTGATCTGCCGGGCCAGATGACACAGCGCACAAAAAAGCGGGTCAGGCGCGGCGGGCGTGTCCACCGGATACAGGGTCTGGCCGTTGTGTCGGCACGCTGGTTATTTGCCGCTCACAAACAAGCGCCAGAAAGCGCAACAGGGAGACAACAAGATGGATCTGGACGTATCGGTAGAAACAGGCGAGAAACGCCTGAACCAGTGGGTCGGCATGGCGGTGCTGGCGTTTTCGGTCATCCTGGGTATTGCCAAAATCAAGGATGACAATATCGTGCAGGCCATGCAGCTTTCCAAAATGCAGGCAGTGGATACCTGGAACCAGTATCAGGCGACCAAACTCAAGCTTCATCTTCTTGCAAACAGCGATCTGCTACTATCTGCCCTTTTGCCCGGTGCCAAGGCATCTGCCGCGCATGCGCAGCTTGCCGGCGAGTCTGCGCATTATCAGGCCGAGTTGCCGCAACTCAAGGCCAGCGCAGAAAGCCAGGATGCGGGCTACAACAAACTGAACTATCGTGACGACCAGTTTGACCTTGCCGATGCCATGCTCAGCATCGCCATGGCGCTGGCCGGTATCACGGCCCTGACGCGCCTGCGCTGGATGTTGATGGTCAGCGTGGCATTCGGGGCGGTAGGCACACTCTTTGTGCTGGCCGGTTTCAATGGCTGGCAGTTGCACCCGGACTGGATCGTCAACCTTTTGAGCTGACCGGCCGCCACCGGGGCGACAGGTAAGGAGCGTCTGGACAAGTCTTGCCGGCATTCAGACGGGCTTGCGGCAAAATGATCTGCAGGGCGTGGCGCGGTCGTAGCGGGGCTACGGCCCGGATTTGGCGCCGCCGCAGATCACTCGCTGCAGCCTGAATGTAAGCAGGGGACGGGTTCAGGGGCTCGAAAAAGGCCGGCATTGCCGGACCGCATCAAGACAAGGCTTATAACAATGATGAATCTGAACCGCTTTCAGTACCTGCCGCGCCAGGTGGTTGAATCTGGCAACCGCTGGGACTGGGCGCTGTTGCCGCTGGTGCTCTCGGCGCTGGTGCTGCTGGGTTACGGCGCCTCGCAAATGGCCACGCCGTATCAGGTTGGCCAGCCGCTGCCGATCTCGCTGAATCCGGAATACCTGCCGTATTACCTGTTGCGCACCATCTTGCGCATGTTTATCGCCATGGGTGCGTCGCTGGTGTTTGCCTGCGTTTTTGCTGCGCTGGCGGCCAAGGTGCGTGCGGCAGAAAAAGTGCTGGTGCCGATGCTGGACATCCTCCAGTCCATCCCGATCCTGGGTTTTCTGTCGATCACGGTGACCGGTTTCATTGCGCTGTTCCCGGGTAATTTGCTGGGCGTGGAATGCGCGGCCATCTTCGCCATCTTTACCTCGCAAGCCTGGAATATGGCGTTCAGCCTGTATCAGTCGCTGAAAACCGTACCGACCGAACTGCAAGAAGCGGCGCGCGTATTCCAGATGTCGGGCTGGCACCGTTTCTGGCGGCTGGAACTGCCTTTTGCCATGCCAGGCCTGCTGTGGAACATGATGATGTCCATGTCGGGCGGATGGTTCTTTGTGGTGGCGTCCGAGGCGATTTCTGTCTCTAACCAGGACATCAAACTGCCGGGGATGGGCTCTTATATTGCCGAGGCCATTCAGGCGCAGAACCTGCATGCCATTGGCTGGGCCATTCTGGCCATGCTGATCGGCATCTTGTTGTACGACCAGTTGTTCTTCCGCCCGCTGCTGGCTTGGGCGGACAAGTTCCGTTTTGAAGAAAGCAGTGGTGCCACCGCGCAATCGTCCTGGCTGTTGACCTGGCTGCGCCGTACCGACCGCATGCAAGGCTCGGTGCGCTGGCTGCTGGCCCTGATTGATCGCAGCTTCAAGTATTTCCGCAAGAAGTACGACGGTACTTCGATCATGGCGCGCACGTCTGCCCGCAACCAGACCGCAGAACGTGTGTTTGATGCGGTGATTGCGGCGTTGACCATGTTTGCCATTTACCGGCTGGGGCATTTCATCCTGAGTGAAGTCGGCCTGGGCGAGGTCGGTCACGTGTTCCTGCTGGGGATTTACACGCTGATCCGCGTCATGGTGCTGATCGCGCTGGCAGCGGTGGTCTGGGTGCCGATCGGGGTGTGGATCGGCATGAACCCGCGCTGGGCAGACCGTTTGCAGGCGGTGGCCCAGTTCCTGGCGGCGTTCCCGGCCAACCTGGTGTTCCCGCTGGCGGTGGTGATCATCGTCAAACTGCATCTGCATCCGGATATCTGGCTGTCGCCGCTGATCATTCTGGGCACGCAGTGGTACATCCTGTTCAACGTGATTGCCGGTGCGTCCAGCATTCCGACCGAGCTGCGCTACGCCGCCCGCAACCTGGGCCTGACCGGCTGGCTGAAGTGGAAACGCTACATGCTGCCGGCGGTCTTTCCCAGCTTTGTCACTGGCGCCATTACTGCCAGCGGCGGCTCCTGGAACGCCAGTATCGTGGCTGAATACGTCACCTGGGGTAACACCACGCTGGAAGCCCATGGCCTCGGTAGTTACATCGCCCACATGACGGCGATAGGCGACTTCCCGCGCATTGCGCTGGGCATTGGCGTGATGTGTATTTTCGTGATGAGCCTGAACCACTTCCTGTGGCGCCGCTTGTACCGGATCGCCGAAGAACGCATGCATTTCTGATGCCTTTGCCGGGCGTCAGACTTAAACCAAACACACTGCTGCAACACCCCACGCTACGTGGCTAGCGTAGAGGAGAAAACACATGGCAAATGCACTGATTGAAATGAAAGGCGTAGGCAAGTCGTTCCGTTCTGCCGATGGCTCGCAACGCGCGGTACTGGAAGATGTGGACTTCACCTTGCATGAGGGCGAAATCGTCGCCCTGCTGGGGCAGTCCGGTTCGGGCAAGTCCACCTTGCTGCGGCTGATGGCGGGGTTGATCTCGGCCGACAAGGGTGATGTGAACTACCGTGGCCAGCCGGTTTACGGCCCGACCCGTGGCGTATCCATGGTGTTCCAGTCGTTTGCGCTGTTCCCCTGGCTGACCGTTCAGCAAAACGTGGAACTGGGCCTGGAAGCGCGCGGTGTGGGTCTGGAAGAGCGCGAAAAGCGCGCCGAAGAAGCCATCGAGCTGATCGGCCTTTCCGGCTTTAACGGCGCTTTGCCGCGCGAATTGTCCGGCGGTATGCGCCAGCGCGTGGGTATCGCCCGGGCGCTCGTGGTCGAACCCGATATCTTGCTGATGGATGAAGCGTTCTCTGCACTGGATGTGCTTACCGGCGAGCAACTGCGCGACGACATGCTGGAGCTGTGGGAAAGCAAACAGACGCCGATGAAGGGCATTCTGGTGGTGTCGCACAATATTGAAGAAGCCGTGCTGATGGCCGACCGCGTGCTGATTTTCGCCAGCGATCCGGGCCGTGTCCGTGCTGAATTGCGGATCTCCCTGCCGCGCCCGCGCAACCCGGAAAGCGTGGAAGTGCGCAGCCTGATCGATGAGGTGTACGCCCTGATGACGGCCCGCGCCCGCGCTGGCCGCACCACCGAGGGCACGCACGAGCTGCCGCTGGCCTACCGCCTGCCGGAAGCCGACGTCAGCCGCATGGAAAGCTTGCTGGAACTGTTGTCCGAGCCGCCATTCAACGGTCGCGCCGACTTGCCGGCACTGGGCGAAGAAACCGAACTGACCGACGACGAATTGCTGCCGCTGGCCGAAGCGCTGCAACTGCTGGGCCTGGCGCAAGTGGCGCATGGCGATATCGCCATCACGCCGCTGGGTCATCGCTATGTGCAGGCCGAAAACACCATGCGCCAGGAAATCTTTGGCCAGCAATTGCTCACGCATGTGCCGCTGGCTGCGCATATCCGCCACAGCCTGGAACAAACCGAGTCGGGCGAGTTGCCGGAACAGGCTTTCCTCAAGCTCCTGCGCGAATCGCTGGACCAGGAAGAGGCCGAACGCGTGCTGCAAGTGGCGATCGAATGGGGCCGTTATGGCGAAGTCTACGAATACGGTTTCCACACCGGCCTGATTGCGCTGCCGGAGCCGGACGACGACGAAGAAGAGAAAACCGAAACCCCTGCGGAGTCTTGATTGCAACGCCCGGATTACCCCGCCGACAGCCCGCGCCTGACCGAAAACACCCGGCATGCCGTTGCATCGCGCACGTCGTGGGTCAGCGCGTGGGTCAACATTGTGTTGTCCGCCGGCCAGATCGCCATGGGGGTGTTCGCACACTCGCAAGGTTTGATCGCGGACGGTCTGCACTCCTTGTCTGACCTGATTGCCGACTTTGTGGTGCTGCTGGCCAACAAGCACAGCCACAAAGCGGCCGATGAAGATCACCAGTATGGCCACGCGCGGTTTGAAAACGCCGCCTCGCTGGCGCTGGGCGTGATTTTGCTGGTGGTTGCCGCCGGCATGCTGTGGGGTGCGGTCGGCAAGATCCAGAACCACGAAAACATTGCCCGCGTGCATGCGGCCGCGCTGTGGGTGGCGGTGATTGCCATCGTCGCCAAAGAGTCGCTGTTCCGCTACATGCTGCGGGAGGCCAAGCGGGTTAATTCATCCATGCTGATTGCCAACGCCTGGCACGCGCGCTCTGACGCGGCGTCCTCGGTGGTGGTGCTGATCGGTGTCGGCGGCAACCTGGCCGGGTTTCCGGTGCTGGACCCGCTGGCGGCGCTGATCGTCGCTTTTGTGGTCGGGCGCATGGGCTGGTCGTTCAGTTGGGATGCCTTGAATGATTTGATGGATCGGGCACTGCCGGTTGATGACGTACGCAAGATTCAGGATGCGCTGCGCTCCACGCCCGGTGTGCTGGATGTGCATGACCTGCGCACCCGCAAAATGGGCGATATGGCGCTGGTGGATGCCCACCTGGAAGTCGCGCCGCGCATCAGCGTGAGCGAAGGCCACCATGTGGCCGTGCGCGCCCGCCAGGCCGTGCTGGCGCATTTTCCGGTGCTGGACGTGCAGATTCATATCGACCCGCGCGAAACCGTGGCCTCGACCGCGCCGGATCTGCCCTCCCGCGAGCAAGTGCTTGATCTGCTGAGCAGCGCGCTGCCGGGGCTGGGCGCCGGGCAATGGGATCTGACCCTGCATTATCTGGATGGTCGCCTCAATCTGGCCTTGCAACTGGAGCCAGACGCCCCCACCGTGGATGACTTCGCCCTGCGTGCGTTTGTTTCTGCACGGCTGGCGGTGCCGGTTGATCTGTCGGTCTGGCGCCGGGAACTCCCCGCAGGCAACACGGCCGCCAGCGCTTGAAGCAGCCGGTCAGATTCTGCAAATGATCGGGCAGGATCGTATCGAAAACTCATTTTGTGCGGGTCTATGCTGAATCTCCATCCCCGGAGACATCAGCATGGCCGCATTACATATCGACGATCTGCCCGCCGCCATTCGCGCTGCCAAACGCCTGTTGCGCCAGAACCTGCCGCAATACCGCGAGGTCTTTCAGGACGTTGAAACAGAGATGCGCCGCCAGGTGGCGGACATTGTGGCTGAGCGCGCCGCCGGCCGTTCGGTGATTCCGGAACTGGCGTATGCCGATATCGCCGCTGGCACGGTAGACCCGGCCATCGTCGCGCAGATCAAGGCGCGCGGCGCCTGTGTAATCCGCCGCGTGTTCAGTCCGGAACAAGCCACCGCGTGGAACGATGATCTGGCCACCTATGTAGAGCGCAATGACTTTGAAGCGCGGCTGGCGCACCGGGCTGAAGACAAATACTTTGGTCAGCTGGCCTCTGGCAAGCCGCAGATTTTCGGCATTTACTGGTCGCAGCCACAAACGGCTGCCCGCCAGTCTGAAGCATTGACCCGCGCCCGCATCTTTCTGAATCGGCTGTGGCTCACCGAGAGCGAAGGGTGCCAGCATTTTGATCCCGATCAGGTGCCGGTCTATGCCGACCGGGTGCGGCGGCGGCCACCGGGATCAGCCTCGCTGGGTTTGTCGGCCCATTGCGACGGCGGGTCGGTAGAGCGCTGGCTGGATGAGGCGTTTCGCCAGGTTTACCGGCATGTCTTCAGCGGCGACTGGCGTCGTTACGATGCGTTTGACGCCGCCTGGCGCACCCAGGTGAATGAAATTCCGTCGCCGGCGGTGTGTTCCATGTTCCGTACCTTCCAGGGCTGGACGGCGCTGACTGCCCAGGGGCCGGGCGACGGCACATTGCAGTTGATCCCCATTGCCAACGCCATGGTCTACGTCTTGTTGCGGGCCTTGCAAGACGATGTGCCGGATGATGACCTGTGCGGCGCGCAGCCTGGCCGGGCGCTATCGCTCACCAGCCAGTGGCACAGCGTGCTGCAGCCGGCGCTATCGAGCATTCCGCTGATGCAGCCGGGCGACACCGTGTTCTGGCACAGCGACGTGATCCATGCGGTGGAAGACGAACACAAAGGCGCAGGCTGGAGCAATGTCATGTACATCGCGGCCACCCCGGGTTGCGCCAAGAACGACGCCTATCTGGCGCGGCAATTGCCGGCGTTTCTGGAAGGAAAAAGTCCGCCGGATTTCCCGGCGGACCATTTTGAGGTCGATTTCAATGGCCGCGCTACGACGGATGCGCTGACCGGCCTCGGGCGCAGGCAGATGGGCCTGGCGGGGTAAAACTCAGATTTTCAGGCGTTCCACCACCTTGCCGTTGGCAAGGTGGGATTCAACGATCTCGTTGATATCTTCTTCATCAACATAGCGATACCAGGTGCCTTCCGGGTAGACCACCAGCACCGGGCCCTCGTCACAACGATCCAGACAGCCGGCCTTGTTGATGCGCACCTTGCCCTGGCCATTGAGTTTGAGCGCCTTGACGCGGTCTTTGGCATAGGCCTGCATATTGGCCGCGCCGCAGTCGTTGCACGAGGTCTCACCCGGGCCGCGCTGGTTGGTACAGAAAAAAACGTGATATTTGAAATAGCTCATGACGTGATCCTGTGGTGAAAGACGCTTATTGCTGCGTCACCGGCGCAATATGCGCCGTCACGAAAAAGGGCAGGTCACCGACGCGGTCCGGCTGGACGGCATCAATGACACGGACATCGTTCACCTGGCATTCGACCATCAACTGGCGCACAAAATCCACCACTTGTTCGGTGTGATCCAGCGGCGCCAGCGGCCAGACAAAGCCTTCCCAGCGCTCGCCGTCTTCCAGGCCGCAGAAAGTCATGCGGATTTCGCCAGACTCATGCGCGGCCAGCGTCACCACCGGCGTGCGGCCAGCGGTGCGGATGCTGCGCAGCGCGTTGCTGGTGGCGACCTGCAGCTGGGTTTCCAGTTGCGTGGTCCGGCCTGCTTCCTGCGCGGCCAGCCAGGTTTGCGGCACGCGCGGAATGGTAAACAGCGTCACGCCCGGGGTTTGCAGTTGCTTGCCCAGTTCCTGGGCCAGCGGTACGCCCCACGCGCCAACCTGACCGCCGATCCTGACCGCAGGCGCTGCATCCTTGCGCTGGATCGCCACGCCGAACAGGTAACGGACAAACACGCCTTCATCTTTGAGCGGCACCGGCGCGTCCTGGAAAGTCACCGGCAGACCGCCGCTGGCGTATTGCAACTGATCGCGCCAGCGCGAGAGCTGGGCCGGGTTGACCTGGGCCATTTGCTCCGGGTGGGCCAGTTGCGGCGACAACCAGATGTCGGCATCTGTGGCGAAAATGTCATGTTTTTTGAGCAGCTCGCGCACGGTTTCTACGTCAGCCAGGCGCCCTGGCAGATTGGTTTGTCCCTTCACGCCGGCCACCAGAATCAGCGGAATGGCAAACGGGACTGCCCACTGTTCACTGTAAGAATCCGGCTTTTCGGTGGCCGAGCGCAGTGTGTCCCATAATATGCTGTAAGCATTTTCCGACGGTGCCTGCGTCAGCGCAGCGTTCAAAGCCGCGTGGTCATTGGCTTGTAACAACTCGCATACCAGCGCATGCAGCGATTCTCTTTTGGCCTTGACCGCGTCTGCCTCGCGTTCGGTCAACAGCGACATCAGGGCGCGGATCACCGGATTGGCGGCGTTCACGCGCGGGTACATTCTGGGGTCGGGCAGGATCATGAGGGTGTCTGGCAAAAAGTTAAAATTATACGCTCTTGTACGTAATAACTGGGGTTGCAAACGTTCAATTACAGGCCCTTGAATTGTTTGACAATCCGCGGCGATTTCGATAGATTTGAAGGCCTGTTGGGATGCAGCAGCTGCGTCTTGATAGTTTCTCCTTTGTAGATGTTGTTGGTGGACCCGGGGTTAAATGTCCCCGGGTTTTTTTTCGCCTGGAGTTTTGAAACCATGTCTGATGCCATCCTGATCGACCAGAACATGCTGGCCCAACTGGGCGCAGAAGCCGCGTCTGCACCGCGTTTGCGCAAAAACCTTAACTTCCATGAGCGCAATGAAGACCTGTGCCATCGCATGCTCAATGCTTTGCAGCCAGGTACCTATGTGCAGCCGCATTGTCACCTGGAAGCGACAAAGGAAGAGTCGATCATCGCGCTGAGCGGTCGTCTGGGTTGCCTTGTTTTTGACAACGATGGTAAGGTTGTGCGGGCCTGTGAGCTGACACCGGGTGGTCAGAATGTCGGTATCAACATCCGCCCAGGCACGTTCCACAGCCTGGTGGCACTGGAGCCCAACTCCGTGTTTTTTGAGAGTAAACAGGGCCCGTACACGCCCGTCAGCGCCGCTGAAAAAGCGCCGTGGGCACCCGCCGAAGGCGATGCGGCCTGTGCTGACTACCTTTCATTCATGCTGCAGCACTTCGCCGGCAAGGCAGCTTGAGGCCCGCGCTCCTGATCAGGCGCGTTCGGTAAAGCCGCTGGTGTTTTCAGGATCGGCCGCCTTGATATCCAGGCGGGTGACGTGCGCATTGGGTGGGCCGTGACTGGCCCAGTCGGTGAGTTCATCCACCAGTTCTTCAGTGCCTTCCACGTGGATTTCCACCGTGCCGTCGTGCCGGTTGCGCACCCAGCCGTTCACGCCCAGCCGTTTGGCTTCTATACACGTGGCAAAGCGGAACCCCACACCTTGCACGCGACCGTGCACCAGCAAGCGTTTGGCAACCATGCGCTGTTTCCTCCGGCAGGTGTACTCAGTGCAGATGCCCGCCAAACAGGCCCAGCACGCCAATCACGATCAGATAGATCGCCACGATCAGGTTCAGCAGGCGCGGCATGATCAAAATAAGAATCCCGGCGATCAACGATACCAACGGGCCCAGATAAAGCTGGATATTCATGGACTTGCTCCTTGAGTGCCGTGGATTTTTTTATAAGTGACCCGGACCGTGGCAGCAAGTGGGCTGTTGCAAAACGGTGTGGGCGCCATCACCATACTTGTAATGCAAGATACCTTGTCGTATAAAGCAACCACACAAGCGGCGTCGTTGGCCGCAGGGGGATCAACCAGCCTATGAAGACGCAACTTAAAAAGGGTGCGCTGGACATGTGTGTGCTGGCCGTGCTGGCACAAGGGGACAGTTATGCCTGGGCTATCGTGAACCAGCTTTCAACCAGCATGGAAATCAGCGACGGCACTATTTATCCGCTGATGCGACGGTTACAGGACGAAAACTGGGTATCGACCTATCTGGTCGAATCCAGCTCCGGCCCGTCGCGAAAATACTACCGCCTGACCGACACTGGCCTTGCCAGTCTGGAGGAAATGCGGCAGGAATGGGATGAATTCGTGGCTGAAGTAGATGGCGTACTGAACGGAAAACACAGCGGGGGAGCGCAGGAATGAACCAGAAAACGTTTTTGCTGCGATTGCGGGCCAGCCTTGGGCATCTGCCGCCCAAAGAGGTCGCCGAAATCGTTGGTGATTACGAGGAATTTTTCCGTGATGGTCTGGCAGAAGGGCATACCGAAGAAGAGATCGCCGCGCGCCTGGGCGATCCTGAACGCATCGCCAAAGAGTTGAATGCCCGCACGACCTTGCAGAACTGGGAAAACCGCAAATCGTTCCGGGCGTTGTGGCAAGTGGTGCTGGCCTATGCCGGTCTGGGTGCGCTCAATTTTGTGCTGGCCATTCCGTTGCTGATCTGGCTGCTGGTACTGACCGGCGGCGTGGTGTTTTCTGCCGGCGTACTGCTGGCCGGGCTGATCTGCACCATTCTGGGCGTGTCGCAATGGGCCTTTGGCTGGCCGCCGCGCCAGGAAGTCAGCGTGGAACATGAGCACAGCAAGGGTTCTGCCTCCGGGACTGCGCGGATTTCCATCAACGACAGCGGTGTCGAGATTGTAGGTAAAGACGCCAAAGCCGTGAAAAACGTGATCGAGCAGCACCAGAAGAAGGGCGATTCGGTCGAGATCACCGCCAATAAAGAGACCGGCGAAACCGAGATCAATATCAGCGGTGGCGATGGCAACGTGCATATCAGCACGCGCCACGGCAAGAAGCACGAGGCCAGTGCGGCCAACGCCGATGTTGCTGCCGCCGCGGCCGATGTCGCAGCGGCGCAGGCCGCGATGGATGCGGCCACGGACGAAGGCGAGAAAGGCCGTGCTGAAGGCCAGCTGGAAGCCGCCAAAGCCCGCCAGGAAGCCGCCGCAGCGCGTGCCACTGCCGCCGCAGTCCGCGGGGCGTCGACTGATCCGGCTTCGCAGGTCGTGACCACCGAGAACGTGCATATTGTCAAAGGCGGCGACAAGGAAGACGTCGATGCCGACGCCGACGATGGCGACAGCGAAAAGGTGGTCAAGCGCGTGCTGCACGACACCAGCGATGGCACGGAACAATTGTTGCCCATCGGCCTGTCGTTGCTGGCATTTGGCGGGATTGTGCTCTTTCTGTTGCTGGCGCTGGCCCGCTGGACGGCCCGTACGGTCAGCCGCTTTGTCCGCTATCAGCTTGATTTGCTGGGGGTGGGCAAACAGGAAGAAACCAAAGCCTGATCACTGGTCTTTTCTCAAGAAAAAGCGGCGCAATGCGCCGCTTTTGTTTCAGGTCTTCTATATACAAGCTTGTGCTCGCAGGCCGGTATTGATGCTGTTAGAATCCCGGCCTTCGCAAGGTGCTTGCCAGACAGGCAGGTGAAACAGGGAATCAGGTGCGTTGTGCCACGCTGCACAACCAGTCCTGAGCTGCCCCCGCAACGGTAAGTCGCAATGAACGCGTTCATCAGAGGCCACTGACCCCATCGGGTCGGGAAGGCGAACGTCGGAGCGACAAGCCCGGAGACCGGCCTTGCGAGATGTGCACGCAATGTGCACAAAGAGGCGGAAGGCGCGGGGTGCGTCCGGACGGGAAATCGCATGCGGCCGGCTTGCCTGAAGGGCCCGGAGCCAACGCCTGCGACATCACGTGTCTTCCACACCATCATTACCCGCCTGCGTGGGGCAGGCATCAGGAAGGCACCATGTCCAAATCCAGTTTCTGTGTGTTGCGGCTGTCGCCGCTTGTTCTGGCGATCAGCGCCGCTGTTGCCATGGCCGATAGCGCCAGCGTACAACCCACCATGGTGGTAACCGCGACCCGTATCGCCACCAACCCGGACACGCTCTCCAGCGATGTCTCTGTACTCACCGCCAGCCAGCTGGCCGCCACCGGCGCGCAAACACTGGGCGAAGCCCTGGCAAGCGTCCCGGGCGTGCAGTTCTCCCGCTCTGGCGGTCTGGGCCAGCCGGCCAGTTTGTATATCCGCGGCGCCAATGCCAGCCAGACACTGGTTCTGGTTGACGGCCTGCGCATGGGCACCGCCACCAGCGGCGGCACCAACTTTGACCTGATCCCGATCGCGGCCATTGACCATGTAGAAATCCTGCGCGGCCCGGCCTCCAGCCTGTACGGCTCTGATGCCGTCGGCGGCGTGGTGCAGATCTTCACCAAACGTGGTCAGGGCACGGCACACGTCTGGGCCAATACCGAATACGGCACCGACAGCACCTGGAGCGTCGCGACGGGCTTGTCTGCCGGGCAGGACGATACCCGCGTGGCCGTGGGTTTCAGCCACAAGGAAAGCGAAGGCTACAACCTGACCAAGCCGGCCAGCACCTTCTACTACGAGCCGGATCGCGACGGTTATCACCAGACTTCGGCCAACTTTGATATCTCGCATTTCTTTGGCGACGCCAACGAACTGGGCATTCGTGGCCTGTACGTGCAAACCGATGCGGCCTATGACGCCGGCGGCTATCCGGCCAACCCGTGGACGCGTGAAACCCAGAGCAATATCTCTGTGTACAGCCGCAACCAGATTACCCAGTCCTGGCAAAGCACGCTGACGGTGGGCATGTCGCAAGACCAGTCGCACGCTGACTCGCTGGACTACACCACGTATGAGCCCTATACCAGCCGCTTTGATACCCGCCAGAAGCAGGTGACCTGGGATAACCGTATCGACAGCGACTACGGCAAGTGGCTGCTGGCGGCGGAATACCTGAACGAAACCGTGACCAGCACGGCGCAATACGATGTCGATGGCCGTATCAACAAGGCGGCCATTGGCGGCTGGCAAGACGACTTTGGCGCCAACCATCTGCAAGCCAACCTGCGCGTGGAAGATAACTCGCAGTTCGGTCACCAGACCACTGGCAACATCGGCTACGCCTATCGCTTTGACAAGGCCTGGCAGTTCACCGCCAACGCCGGCACCAGCTTTCACGCCCCGACGTTCAACGATCTGTACTACGACTGCGGCTATGTGTGCGCCAACCCTAACCTGAAGGCAGAAAAAGGCCGTTCGTTTGATGCCGGCCTGCGCTGGGATACCAATGGCTGGAGCACCACGCTGGTGGGCTTTGAGAACCGCATCCGTGACCTGATCGTGCTTGATGCCAACAACAACTACATTCCGGAAAACCTAAACGAAGGCAAGATCGTGGGCGGCACGCTGACCACGCAAGGCAAGCTGGGTAATCTGGATGTTGCTGGCAGCCTGACCCGCCAGAACCCGTTTGACCACGATACCGGCCTGTTGCTGCCGCGCCGCGCCAAGCTGTTTGGTACCGCGTCGATCGGCCAGACCGTGGGCGTCTGGCACTGGGTGGCCGATGCGCAAGGTGCCGGCAAGCGCTATGACGACGCCGCCAACACCGACGCCAATGAAATGGGCGGCTACGTGATCTACGGCCTGGGTCTGGATTACACCGTGGCCAAAAACTGGAAAGCCGGTCTGCGCGTGAACAACGTGTTTGATCGTGCCTACGAACTGGTCAAGAACTACAACACCGAAGGTCGTGCATACTTTGTAAACCTGTCGTACGACGGCGGCGGTTTCTAAGTCATCACCACGCGGCATTGCTGGCAGCGGCCCGGTTCCCTGGCGATCAACCCGCCAGGGGCCGGGCCGTTGTTTTGCGGGTGCCAGGCTATGCTGGTGTAGTAAAGTCCGGATCGCAACCTGGTTGCTGCCATCACAACATAACGAAAACAAATCATGAAACAACTCTTTCCCCCGTTTGATATCCCGGCACTGGATGCCAGCCTGGCTGCGCGTTTGCAGCATCGCTTTGACCGCAAAACCAAACCCTTGGGCAGTCTGGGTCAGCTGGAAGCGCTGGCGGTACAACTGGGCGCGATCCAGCAACGGCTTGATCCGCAAATTACCAGCCCGGCCATGCTGGTATTTGCGGCAGACCATGGCCTGGCGCGCGCCGGGGTGAGCCCGTATCCGGCAGAAGTCACGCCGCAAATGGTGCTCAACTTCCTGGCGGGCGGTGCGGCAATCAGCGTGCTGTGCCGCAGCCATCAAATGGATCTGAAAGTGGTCAACGCCGGGGTCAACGCCGACTTCGCAGCGCACCCGCTGCTGATTGACCGGCCGGTTGCCAAAGGCACCGCCAACAGTCTGGAAGCCCCGGCCATGACGCCGGAACAGACACGTCAGGCGATCGAAACCGGTGCGCAGATCGTGCATGACCTGGCTGACGCGGGCGTGACCCTGATCGGGCTGGGCGAAATGGGGATCGGCAACACTTCGGCCGCCGCCTTGCTGATGGCGCGGCTGACGGGCGAACCGGTGTCGGCCTGTACCGGCCGCGGTACCGGGCTGGATGACGCGGGCCTGGCACGCAAGATTGCCGTGCTGGAGCAAGTGCTGGCCCGCCACGCCGACGCCCTGGACCCGCTGGATGCGCTAGCGGCGCTCGGCGGTCTGGAAATCGCCATGCTGGTGGGCGCTGTGCTCGCCGCAGCCAGCCGCCGCGTGGCCATTCTGGTCGATGGTTTTATCGTGACCTCAGCCGTACTGGTGGCCAGCAAACTGGCGCCGGGCGTGCTGGGCTACTGCATTTTCAGCCATTGCTCGGGCGAACAAGGCCACCGTTTGCTGTTGTTGCATCTGGGCGCCAGTCGGCCCTTGCTGGATCTGGGTTTGCGCCTGGGTGAGGGCAGCGGCGCAGCACTGGCCTTGCCGCTGGTGCGCTCGGCGGTAGACCTGCTTAACCAGATGGCATCGTTTGACGAGGCAGGTGTCAGTGAACGCAGCGAATAACCCGGTCCGCCATTTTCTCTGCGCGCTGGGTTATTTCACACGCATTCCGATCCCTGGCTGGGTCGGCTATCTGCCCGATGATCTGGATCGCGCCGCGCGGTATTTTCCGCTGGTGGGCGTGCTGATCGGGCTGATCGCAGCGGCGGTGTTCTGGCTGACCCACTGGCTGCTGCCACTGCGCGTAGCGCTGGTGTTAAGCATGATCGCCACCATCTGGCTGACCGGCGCGTTCCATGAAGATGGCCTGGCAGATGCGGTTGACGGCTTTGGTGGCGGCTACACGCGTGAACGCATGCTGGAGATCATGCATGACTCGCGCATTGGCAGTTTTGGCGCGATTGCCCTGATTGCCGCACTCTTGCTCAAGCTGGAAACACTGGCGGCCTTGCCGCTGGCGCAGATTGCCGTGGCGCTGATTGCGGCGCATGGTTTCAGCCGGCTGGTGGCGGTGAGCTTGCTGGCTTCGCTTGATTACGTGCGGCCAGCGGGCAAGGCCAAACCGGTCGCAACCCGGCTGGCCGGCGGTGGTTTGCTGCTGGCCCTGGTATTCGGGCTGGCGCCCCTGGCGTTGTTGCCGCCGTTGTGGATTGGCGCCGCGCTGGTGGCTGGCCTGCTGGTGCGCTTTGGCGTGGCGGCTTATCTGCGCAAAACGCTGGGCGGTTATACCGGCGATACGCTGGGCATGACGCAGCAACTGGCTGAACTGGCGTGCTATCTGGTGTGGTGCGCATGCGCCTTGCATTGATTCGCCATATGCCGGTGCAAGACGCCACCGGCCTGTGCTACGGCCGGCTCGATCTACCCTTGGCGCAATCGCCGGCTGCGCATGACATTGAAGCGTTGCAGGCCCGCCTGCCAGCCGGAGCACCGGTGTACAGCAGCCCGCTGGCCCGTTGCTGGCAAGTGGCGCAGCAACTGGCCCCGGCAGCGGTGGCCGATGCGCGCTTGCAGGAACTGGATTTCGGCCAGTGGGAAGGGCGCGCCTGGCAAGACATTGGCCCCGCCGCGCTGGATGACTGGATTGCCAGCGGCTATGCCGCAACGCACGGCGGTGAAAGCCTTGCCGCCCTGCAGGCGCGGGTGTGGCAATGGGCCGATGAGCTGGCAGCAAGCCATGTCGAGACCGCCATCGTTGTCACCCACGCTGGCGTGATCCGGGCGCTTTGGTCGCGCATGCTGCCGTGGGATCAGTGCCTGCAACGACCAGTGCCGCACGGCGAAATCCTGTGGATCACCTGGCCGCAGGCTGCACCAGTCGCACCTTGAAAACCGGATATTTGATGACAACTACATTGCTGTTGGGCGGGGCCCGTTCCGGCAAAAGCAGTCTGGCTGAACAGATGGCGCAGGCGTCCGGGCAGCCGGTGACGGTTCTTGTGACTGCCACGGCATCTGACCCGGAAATGGCCGCGCGCATTGCGCATCACCAGCAGCAGCGCCCGGCGCACTGGCAGACGGTAGAAGCGTGCGCGCATCTGGCGGACGCCATCGGCCAGTATTGCGTTGCGGGTCAGACAGTGGTGGTGGACTGTCTCACGCTGTGGTTATCGCAGACATTGTTTACTGCAGATGCGCAATGGGCCGAGGCCGTCACCCCGGTCTTGCCGGCGGCATGGCAGTCGGCACGTCGCCATTTGCTCGATACGGTGGCGCAGGTCAGCGGCACGCTGTTGCTGATCAGCAATGAAGTGGGGCTGGGGGTTGTGCCGCTAGGGGCGGGCACCCGCGTGTTTGTGGATGAAGCCGGTCGTTTGCATCAGGCGCTGGCCGGTGTGTGCGACAACGTGGTCTGGGTGGCGGCCGGGTTGCCGCTGGCCATGAAAGGTCAGATCCCCGCGCGCTGACGCAATCAAGACAAAAGGCCGCTTGCGCGGCCTTTTGGGGCTGACCGGTCAGAGAGGAGGGCCGACCGGCCGGGTTGCCTGTGACGAACCGCCGTACCGGGTCAAGGCACGACGATCCAGGCTGCATTTCCCGGTCTGTTAACCGGGTGTGTGCGCTGTCAGGGTGCTCACCGTGTGGTCGCCGGCGTGTGCACCGACCGTAAACCGGGTCAGGCCGTCTGCGAGTTGCGCAGCACCGACTACCCCGGCCAGGGTAACGACAACAAAAGTGATATTGGCGAGCTTGTCCATGATGTGTTCTCCGATGCAGTCACTGCTTTTTTGTGTCACTTGTGCTTGTGACATCCATGGACGTCATCATATTCACTGACTCATGCCGGATAAATATCTAAAACGTAGATTGATTGTTTCCTGATAGTTGATAATGATCAAGGTGCGGTGGGTAGTTTGCAGTGCCGGTGCGGCTTGCCGGCATAAGGGAGGGATATGGATACGCTGATGAGCATGAAAGTGTTTTGCCAGGTGGCCTCGCTGGGCAGTTTCGTTGCCGCGTCCGAGCGCACGGGCATGTCGACCGCCATGGTCAGCAAACACATCAAACATCTGGAAACGCGCCTTGGCGTGCGTTTGCTCAACCGCACCACGCGCAGCCTGAGCCTGACCGGCCCGGGCGCCATGTATTTTGAGCGGTGCCAGCATGCCATCAGTGATCTGGAAGACGCCGAATCACTGCTCAGCCAGAGCGCCGTCAACCCGCGCGGTACGCTCAAGATCAGCGCGCCGGCAGTGTTCAGCGTGAACTACCTGGCGCCGGTGCTGGCGGATTACTACGCGCGCTATCCGCACATGCGTGTCGATCTGGATCTGTCTGATCGCGTGATTGATCTGGTGGAAGAGGGCTTTGACATGGCGGTGCGTATTTCAGCCTCGCCGCACCCTTCGCTGGTGGCGCGGCGGCTGGCGCAGATCAACCTCTTGTTTGTGGCGTCCCCGGCGTATCTGGCCAAACACGGCGCCCCGCGCGATGCCTCGGAACTGGTCGACCATCAATGCATTACCTACACCTACACCAATAATGGCGCGGCCTGGGTGTTTGACGGGCCGGATGGCAAGTTCTCGGTGAGTATCAATCCGCGCTTGCGGGTCAACAATGGTGAAATGGCGGTGCGTGCGGCGTTGCAGGGGCTGGGGATCACCGTGCAGCCGACCATTCTGATTCAGGAACATATCCACGCCGGCCGGCTGGTGCCGATTTTGCTGGATTACCCGCGCCCGCCGGTGTCCGTCTATGCGGTGTACCCCAGCCGCACGTTTATCTCGGCCAAGCTGCGGACGTTCATTGATGTGCTGGTCGAGCACTTTGGCGAGACGCCGCCGTGGGAAGATGAATCGCTCAAGGCGTATATCAAATCCAAAATCCGCCCCAAGTCGCTGGCGGCGGAAACGCGCTGATCCATTCATCCAGCATGCATGCAGCAAAAATGGCCAGCCGGGTTACCCGCTGGCCATTGTGTTAACCGGGTGCGCTTACTTGCCCAGTTCCTGCAACTGGCCGCGAATTTCCCCGCCCGGGTTGGCGGCGGTATGAATGTTGAAATACATCTGGCCGCCTTGCAGTTCTTTGGCCTGTTCATCCGTCAGGGTGGCGCTGCCTTCAATCGGGCTGACAAGGGCGCCTTTGAGTGGCACCACGGGCGGCGCATTCACGCCCACGGCGGCCGGGCCGTGAAAATGCGCGGCGGTCGCCGGGCCGGTCAGACCGCTGTAGTTGACGGTGTAGTTCATGACTTTGCTGTCGGTGTCGTATTCAACCTGGACGATGCCGGTGCCATCACTTTCTTTGGGCGGCACTTCACTGGCCGCATTGAGTGTGGCGCTGTAAGTCATTTTGGCGGCCATGACTACAGATGCGTTCAACGCAAGTGCAGCGGCCAGAGCAAACAGGGCGGGGCGCATAAAAAGTCTCCTGGTCAATGCAAAGTCGGGCAAGCCGGATCGGGCTCAGGTCTGTTGCCTGTGGCCTTAGCATAGCCCGCTTTTTCAGCCTGCCAACCCGGCGAACCGGCCCTGGGTCTGTCGGGCGGCAGATGACTCAGATAGCCTGCCGGCCCACCAGCGTGCTCGACAGGAAATACCGCTGCGTCAGCGCAAAGCCGGCCAGCACCGGGATGACCGATACCGTGATGGCCGCCATCAGCAAACTGGTTGAAGTCGAAAACTCGCCGGTCAGATCGTGGAAGATCCCCACGGCCAGCGGCACTTTATCCTGACTGTTCAGAATGACCTGCGGCCACAGATAATCATTCCAGGCGGCCACAAAGGTCAGCGTGGCCAGCGCCCCGGCCATGGGCAAGGCCAGCGGCAGGGCAATGCGCCACAGCACTTGCCATTCACTGGCGCCATCAACCCGGGCAGCGTCCAGCGTCTCTCTGGGCAGGTCGGTAAACGCCTGCCGCATCATGAACGCGCCCAGCGCGCTGGCGATATTGGGCACGATGGTGCCGGTCCAGGTGTCCAGCAAACCCAGATGAATGCAGGTCAGAAAGTTGGGAATGATCATGGTTTCTGTCGGCAGCATCATGGTCAGGATGATCAAGCCGAACAAGGCCTGGCGGCCGGGGAAATCAATCAGGGCCAGCGCATAGCCGCACGGCACTGCCAGCAGCAGCACGCCCAGCGTTGTGAGCGAGGCAATCAGCAAGGAATTGCGCAAATAAACCAGCAACTCAATTTCATGGAACACGCGGATCAACCACCCCAGTCCCGGCTTGTGCGGGATGAACGCCTGCGGAAACACCCACATGTAACTGGTGTCGGTTGAGAGCGCCACCGACGCTGCCCACACAAACGGGAACAGTGCGAACACGGTAAACAGGGCGATACCGGCGTGGCGGCCGCCCACCATCAGCCATGTGACTGGACGCAAGGAATGGCGCTGGTTCATGCTTCACCCCCGTGGCGCAGGCGGCCCTGGTCGCCCAGTAACCTGAACTGGAAAACGGCCAGCAACAGGCAGATGACGGTGATGATCAATCCCGCCGCCGCCGCGTAACCAAACTGGTGGCCATAGAAGGCGGCATTCCATACATACAAGAGGGCCGTCGTGGTGTGGGCGCTGCCGCGGGTAAGGTAAAGCGGCTCTTGCATGGCCTTGAGGGCGTAAATGGTCGCCAGCAAGGTGCACAGCAAAATCACCGGTTGCAGCGCGGGCAGCGTGACATGCCGCAGGCGTTCCAGCCGGTTGGCGCCATCCAGAATGGCGGCCTCGTGCTGCTCACGCGGCACGCTTTGCAGGCCGGCCAGATACAGCACCATGTAAAACCCCAGATTTTTCCAGAAGGCAAACAGGATCACCGGGTACAGCGCCAGGTTCTCCCGGCTGAACCACAGCGGCGGGTCCTGCGGCGAAACAAGGCCAAGGGTGGCCAGGAAACTGTTGACAAGGCCATCTGCTGCAAACGCCTGCCGCCACACCACGGCGGCAATCGACATGGCAATGATCACCGGCACATAGCACAACGCCCGGATCAGCCCCACCGCCGGAAACGGCCGATGCAGCAACAAGGCCAGTCCCAGCCCGGCGATCTGCAGCATGGGCACCAGCACCAGGAAGATCAGCGAGTTTTTCAGCGCCGGGCCGAACTCACGCTCCGGCCAGGTCAGCATGACGAAATTGGCAAAGCCGTTCCACTGGGTGTGGCCGGTCTGCAGAAAATAATCGTGCAAGGCCAGCCAGGCGTTGTAGCCCAGTGGCCAGAGCGTGAACACCGCAAACACCGCGCAGAACGGTGCGACAAACAGCCAGCCCGTTGCGGGCCGAACGCCGGGTAGTGCCATACCGCCATCCTCAGTGTGCTGCGGCCAGTCTGATGCTGGCGCGTCGATGAGGCATCTTATGTGATTTGGCGTGCGGGGCTGTTTGCCGGGCTTGCCGTGTTGCCAGGAGCGTGGAGGCAGGGGTGGGGGTGTTGGGGCATGCTGTACAGATGGTGTGGTGGCCTGACCCGCACTTTTGGCATTGCCGTGATGGCGGCAATGCGGCGGGCAGGGCGGCCGGAACGTGCCGACTTCAACCCGCAAATGCCCGTGAAATGGTGGGACACCCACCACAGCAACAGCTTCAACCACAGTGTAAAAGGCGCCACAGACGCCATTCACAAACAAAATGAGACCCCGCCACGGGTCCTGGTATCCGGAAACGAAACATGCGCCCCAAGGCCAGATCGATCGCCGTTTTTGCTGTCTGCTTGTGCTTGCTGGGCGTTGTGGCCTGGCAGGTATGGGACTGGCTGCCGCCCCCGCTACCGGCGGCAAGTACCGTCGCGGCCAGTACGCCCAAGGCCCACCAGTACGTCCGCACGCCGTTTATTGACGATTGGGATCAAGCCCCGCTGACCGACATGAACGCGCATGCCGCGTTGAACCCCGGCGTGGCGTTTCTGGAAGGGCCGACGCACCGGCGCCTGGTGGCGCTGACGTTTGACGATGGCCCCAGCCCGTATACCCCGGCCTTGCTGGATGTCCTCAAGAAGTATCACGTTCATGCGACGTTTTTCTGGATTGGCAAACACGTGCAGGAATACGACACGGTTGCCCGCCGGGCGTTGGCTGAAGGGCATACGCTGGGCAATCACACCTTTACTCATCCGGATATGTCCGGCACCTCAAGTGATTTCTGGTGGGATGAGCAGATTGGCCTGACCCAGGATATTTTCCAGCGGGTGATCGGCAAGCGCCCCGTGCTGTTCCGTCCGCCCTACGGCAAGATTGATGATGCCCAGATCAAGGAGCTGAACCAGCATGGCCTCAAGACCATTCTGTGGTCGATTGACACCCAGGACTGGAACAAGAACCGCTGGTTGTTTGGCAGCCACCACATCGAACGGTGGATTCAGCAATATATTCATGAGGAAGCCATCATATTGATGCATGATGGCGGTGGTCACCGTGATCAGACGGTGGCTGCAGTGGATGCCGTGATTCCCTGGTTGCAAAAGGCGGGTTATCAGTTTGTGACGGTGGATCAGTTGCTGGGCATCAAAGAGGTGTATCAGTAAGCGCTCTTTTACAAAACAGGGTTGGAGAACACTGTGTCTGAATCAGGTTTTGCCCGTACGCCATTGCCACCGTATTACGCGGTGATGTTTACCTCGCAGCGTAACGACCAGGACCCGCAAGGGTATGCCGCCACCGCCGATCGCATGCTGGAACTGGCGCAGCAACAACCCGGCTATCTGGGGGTGGAAAGCGTGCGTGATGCCAGCGGGTTCGGGATCACCATCTCTTACTGGGAAAGCCAGGAAGCCATTGCCCGCTGGCGCGCGCATGGTGAGCACCGCGTGGCGCAAGAACACGGCAAGCGTGACTGGTACGAGCACTTTGAGGCGCGCGTTGCGGTGGTAGAGCGCGCCTGGGGCAAACGCCAGGGCTAACCCTCAGGCGGCGGGGTGTTGCCGCAGGGCGCGGCCCAGTTGCAGGGTTTCCAGAAGCGCGTCGATCAGCGGGGCGGCTTCGTCTTTCAGGCTGAAGCTGTCCGGCATGAACAGCCAGTTGTTCAAAAGGCCGCACAATGCCCCGATCAGCAAGCGGTCGGCGCGGCCGACATCCAGATCCGGCGGCAACTGACCGCGCTCGATGGCCTGGCGCAGCAGCGTACAGCGACGTTGCGTGCCGTTAAGCATGGCTTCGCGCCGGCGTTCCAGCACGGCTTGCAGGTCTTCGGTGTACTCGCACTTGTTCATGAGTACATCAAGGCCGCGCCGCTGGCGCTCGTCCGTGTCGGTATCGGCCAGGGTTTTGATCAATGCCTCGCGCAACTGGGCCAGCGGCTCGCTGAAATGACCGGTTTCGTCCGGTTCCAGCGCTTGTTCCAGCGGCAGGCAGATGCGGTCTGCCATGGCATTGAACAGATCGGCCTTGTTCTCGAAATGCCAGTAAATGGCACCACGGGTCAAGCCGGCAGCGTCCGCGATATCCGCCAGCGAGGTGCGCGAGACCCCCTTGGCGCTGAATACGCGTTCGGCGGTATCGAGTAAATGTTCGCGGGTTTCTGCCGCTTCTTCTTTGGTTTTGCGCGCCATGCTGAACCTTGTGCAAAAGTGGTGGTCAGTGGTCTTTTTCGGGATCGGATGCGAATGAAATGATTCGCATTGAAATTATCAAGTGTTGTACACTTTACCGGACAATTAATTTGCGCTTTATACATACATTCGCGAATGTATGTATGTTACGATTTACTCAAGATTTCAGCAAACCGTCCTGCCTGGGCGGTTTCAGGACCCCCTGAGAATGTCTTGCCGGGGTCGGGCATATTGTATTCAGGATGAGCTGCAAGGACTGAACCGCAGCCGTAGCAAAGACTACGACGCGGATTGACCACGCTGCAGAGCACCTCTGAATCAGTTTTGCCCGGGCCGGTAAAGCCGTGCTCAGGGGGACAAGTGCATGGCAGCTTGATTGTTACTGACTGCCGGCGCCTGGTCCGTCTTCTGTCTTTTCTTCAAAACACTATTCCATGTTGCGGGGGCACTCATGCGTGCAAACACGAACCGGTTTCCTTTACGTCTAACGACTCTGGCCGCGCTGGCGGCCATGTCGGTCCTTACTGCATGCGGCGACAAGCCCGCAGCCGGCGCCGGTGGCGCAGGTCAAGCGCCAGAAGTCGGCGTGGTGACCATCGCCGCCCAGAACCTGCCGCTGTCGGTTGAGCTGCCGGGCCGCGTCAATCCGGTCCGCGTGGCCGAAGTGCGCGCCCGTGCCGCCGGCATCGTACTCAAGCAAACCTTTGTTGAAGGCAGCGATGTCAAGGCCGGCCAGGTGCTGTTCCGCATTGATCCGGCCCCGCTGCAAGCCACCTACGACAGCGCCACTGCTGCCGTGGCCAAGGCCGATGCCACGCTGGCACAAAACAAGCTGCAAGAGTCGCGCTACCGTGAACTGGCGCCGGTTCAGGCCGTCAGCAAGCAAGATTACGACAACGCCCAGATCGCCGTGAAACAGGCCGAAGCCGATCTGGCTTCTGCCAAGGCCGCGCAGCAAACTGCCCGCCTGAATCTGGGTTACACCACTGTCACCTCCCCGATCTCCGGCCGCGTGGGCAAGGCGCAAGTGACTGAAGGCGCGCTGGTGGGGCAGGGTGATGCCACCTTGATGGCCACCGTGACGCAGACTGATCCGATCTACGTCGACGTGACGCAGTCCAGCACTGAAGTCTTGCGCCTGCGCCGTTCGCTGCAAGCAGGCAAGGTCAAGGGCGTCGATGGCGCCGTGCCGGTCAAGCTGACGCTGGAAGATGGTTCTTCGTATCCGCAAACCGGCAAGCTGCTGTTCTCTGATATCACCGTTGACCAGACCACCGGCATGGTGACGCTGCGCGCCGAGTTCCCCAACCCGAACCACGATCTGCTGCCCGGCATGTATGTGCGTGCGCATCTGTCGCAAGCCGTGCAGGACAACGCGCTGACCGTGCCGCAAATGGGCGTGCAGCGTACTTCCAGTGGTGATGCAACCGTCATGGTTGTGAACCAGGAAGGCAAGGTCGAAGTACGTCCGGTGGTGGCAGATACCGCCATTGGCAATGTCTGGGTGGTGACCAAGGGTCTGGCCGCCGGCGACAAGGTGATCGTCTCCGGCCTGCAAAAGATCAAGCCCGGTGTGGCAGTCAAGACCGTCGACGCGAACGCTTCTGCGCCCGCTGCTGCCAAGTAACGGGGGAGATACCTCATGGCTCGTTTTTTTATTGATCGCCCGATTTTTGCCTGGGTGATTGCCATTGTCATCATGCTGGCCGGCTTGTTGTCGATCCGCACGCTGGCCGTGTCGCAATATCCGCCGATTGCCCCGCCTTCGGTGGCCATTACCGCAACCTACCCGGGTGCGTCGGCCAAGACCGTGGAAGACACGGTAACCCAGGTCATCGAACAACAGATGAACGGGATCGACAACCTGGAATACATGGCGTCCACCAGTGATTCCTCGGGTGCGGTATCCATCACGCTGACCTTCAAGAACGGTACCAACCCGGACATCGCCCAGGTGCAGGTACAGAACAAGCTGCAACTGGCCACCCCGCTGTTGCCGCAAGAAGTGCAGCAGCAGGGTATTCGCGTTGCCAAGGCCACCAAGAACTTCATGATGGTGCTGGGCTTTGTGTCTACCGACGGTAGCATGACGCGTAATGACCTTGGCGATTACCTCAACGCCAACGTCAAAGACCCGATCAGCCGTGTGGAAGGTGTGGGTGATGTGACCGTGTTCGGTTCGCAATACGCCATGCGCATTTGGCTGAATCCGGACAAGCTCGCCAGCTTCCAGCTGACGGTGCTGGATGTCTCCAACGCCATCTCTGCCCAGAACGTGCAGGTGTCGGCTGGTCAATTGGGCGGCGCTCCGTCCGTGCCGGGGCAGCAGCTGAACGCCACCATCACTGCGCAGACCCGTCTGCAGACCGCAGATGAGTTCGGCAACATTTTGCTGAAGGTAAACACCGATGGTTCGCAAGTGCGCCTGCGTGACGTGGCCCGCATGGAACTGGGTGGTGAAGACTATTCCATCCTGACCCGTTACAACGGCAAGCCGGCTTCTGGCCTGGCGATCAAGCTGGCGACCGGTGCCAACGCGCTGCAAACCGCCGATGCCGTGCGCGCCAAAGTGGATGACCTGCAAAAGTATTTCCCGCAGTCGCTCAAGGTGGTTTACCCGTACGACACCACACCGTTCGTGAAGATCTCGATCGAAGAAGTGGTGAAGACGCTGGTTGAAGCCATCGTGCTGGTGTTCCTGGTGATGTACCTGTTCCTGCAGAACTTCCGCGCCACGCTGATCCCGACGATCGCCGTGCCGGTGGTGCTGCTGGGTACGTTTGGGGTGCTGGCTGCCGCCGGGTTCTCTATCAACACGCTGACCATGTTCGGTATGGTGCTGGCCATCGGCTTGCTGGTGGACGATGCGATCGTGGTGGTGGAAAACGTTGAGCGGGTGATGAGCGAGGAAGGTCTCTCGCCCAAGGAAGCCACGCGTAAATCCATGGGCCAGATCACCGGCGCGCTGGTGGGTATTGCCCTGGTGCTGTCCGCGGTGTTCGTGCCGATGGCGTTCTTTGGTGGTTCTACCGGTGCGATTTATCGCCAGTTCTCCATCACCATTGTGTCGTCCATGGTGTTGTCGGTACTGGTGGCGTTGATTCTGACGCCGGCGCTGTGCGCGACCATTCTCAAGCCCATCGAAAAAGGCCATCACGCGGTCGATACCGGTTTCTTTGGCTGGTTCAACCGCAAGTTTGACGCGGGCAACCTCAAGTACCAGTCTACCGTGCGCCGCATTCTGGGCCGCTCGGGCCGCTTCCTGGCGATCTATCTCGTCATCATCGGCGTGATGGTGTTCCTGATGATGCGTCTGCCGACCTCGTTCTTGCCGGATGAAGACCAGGGCATTCTGTTCACGCAAGTGCAGTTGCCGGTGGGCGCCACGCAAGAACAAGCGCTCAAGACGATCGAGAAAATGGAGCACCATTTCCTCGTCGACGAAAAAGACAATGTCGAGTCGGTGTTCTCGGTGGCGGGCTTCAGTTTTGCCGGGCGCGGTCAGAACATGGGTCTTGCCTTTGTCCGCCTGAAAGACTGGAAAGAACGCACTACGGCGCAGCAAAAAGTCGGGGCCATTGCTGGTCGGGCCATGGGTGCATTTGCGCAGTTCAAGGAAGCCGTGGCGTTTGCTTTTGCGCCGCCGGCGGTGCTGGAACTGGGTAACGCCACCGGTTTTGACTTGCAATTGCAAGATCGCGGCAACGTGGGCCACGCCAAGCTGATGGAAGCGCGCAACATGCTGTTGGGCATGGCGGCCAAGAGCACGGATGTGGTGGCAGTCCGCCCGAACGGTATGGATGACACGCCGCAGTACAAGGTGGAAGTGGACAAGGAAAAAGCGTCCGCGCTGGGCTTGTCGCTGTCGGACATCAACAAGACGCTGTCGACCGCTTGGGGTTCGAGCTATGTGAACGACTTTATCGACAAGGGCCGGGTGAAGAAGGTGTACGTGCAGGCTGACGCACCGTATCGCATGCTGCCGTCCGATATCGATAACTGGTACGTCCGCAACGCCAAGGGTCAGATGGTGCCGTTCTCTGCCTTTGCCTCTGCGCACTGGGAATACGGTTCGCCCAAGCTGGAACGCTACAACGGTGTGTCGTCTGTAGAACTGCTGGGTTCGCCGGCACCGGGCAAGTCGACGGGTCAGGCCATGAAGGCCATGGAAGACATGATCGCCAAGCTGCCTCCGGGCATTGGTTACGAGTGGACTGGTTTGTCGTACGAAGAAAAACGTTCCGGTTCGCAAGCGCCGGCGCTGTACGCGATCTCTATCCTGGTGGTGTTCCTGTGTCTGGCCGCGCTGTATGAAAGCTGGTCGATCCCGTTCTCGGTCATGCTGGTGGTGCCGCTGGGTGTGGTGGGTGCGCTGCTGGCTGCAACCGGGCGTGGTCTCTCCAACGACGTGTATTTCCAGGTGGGCCTGTTGACTACCATCGGTCTGTCGGCCAAGAACGCGATTCTGATCGTGGAATTTGCCAAGGAACTGCATGAGAACGGCATGAGCCTCGTGGATGCCACGCTGGAAGCCATCCGCATGCGCTTGCGCCCGATCCTGATGACGTCGATTGCGTTCATTCTGGGCGTGCTGCCGCTGGTGATCGCCAACGGTGCGGGTTCCGGCAGCCAGAACGCCATCGGTACCGGCGTGGCTGGCGGTATGGTTACCGCGACCGTCCTGGCCATCTTCTTCGTGCCGATCTTCTTTGTGGTGGTGCACAAGGTGTTCAAGGTCAAGGACCGCGCACCGTTGCACCCCAACAGCAGCCTGCATGGCCCGAGCCACGCGCCTGCCGAGGAAAACAACAATGGTTAAGCAATCCAAGAACCTGATGCTGGCAACGGCGGTGGCCGTTGCCCTCTCGGCGTGCTCTCTGGCGCCGACTTATCAGCGCCCGGCCGCGCCGGTTGGCGGCGCGTTCCCCAGCGGTGGCGACTACGGCACCGCCAGTGCCCCGGCCGCCGCCGGCGACAAGCAAACCCTGGCGGCCGACATTGGCTGGCGCAATTTCTTTGCCGATGCCCGCCTGCAAAAGCTGATTGAACTGGCGCTGAAGAACAACCGCGATTACCGCGTGGCCGCGCTGCAGGTAGAAAAAGCCCGCGCCCAGTACCAGATCGCCCGTGCTGATCTGTTCCCGAGCGTCAACGCCGCAGCCAGCGGCAACCGTGCGCACACGCCGGCTGATCTTTCCAGCACCGGCACGCAAGTGACCGGTGGCTCGTACTCGGCCAATCTGGGCTTCACGTCTTATGAGCTTGATCTGTTTGGTCGCGTGCAAAGCCTGAAGAACGAAGCGCTGGAAACCTACTTTGCGACGGCAGAAGCGCAACGGGCATCGCAGATCTCGCTGGTCGCGGAAGTGGCCAGCCAGTATCTGACGTTCCAGGCCGCTGACGAGCAGTTCAAGCTCTCGCAAGACACGCTGTCGTCTTACCAGCACACGCTGGACCTGACGCAAAAGCGCTTTGATGTCGGCGCATCGTCGGCCATTGAACTGGCTGCTGCACGCACCCAGGTGAACACCGCGCAGGCCTCGGCCGCCGCCGCAGCCCTGCAACGGGCGCAGGCAGAAAACGCGCTGGTGTTGCTGGTAGGCGAGCCGCTGCCGGCTGATCTGCCTGCCGCGCAGGAACTGGGCGCTGCAAACCTGCTGACCGATATGCCGGCCGGCGTGCCCAGCGACTTGCTGGAACGTCGCCCGGATATCTTGCAGGCCGAGCACACGCTCAAGGCAGCCAACGCTGATATCGGCGCGGCCCGCGCGAACTTCTTCCCGCGGATCACGCTGACCGGCAGCTATGGCACCTCCAGCGCGGAATTGTCCAACCTGTTCAAGTCAGGCCAGACCGCATGGAGCTTTGCGCCGTCGATCACGCTGCCGATCTTTGATGCCGGCCGCAATATCGCCAATCTGGATGTCAGCAAGACCAGCGAGAAAATCGCCGTCGCGCAGTATGAGAAATCCATCCAGTCCGCCTTCCGCGAAGTCTCGGACGCGCTGGCCGCACGTAACTTGCTGGATCAGCAGATCACCGCCCAGCAAGCCCTGGTGCAATCGGAAAGCGACCGGTACGAACTCTCGCGCCTGCGCTTTTTGAAAGGCGTGGATAGCTACCTGGCTGCCCTGGACGCCCAGCGTTCGCTGTTCACCGCTGAGCAAAACCTGATCACGCTGCGCCTGTCGCGCCTCAATAACCTCGTGACCCTGTACAAGGTACTGGGTGGCGGCTGGGTTGAGTCGACCGGCACGGCCCCGGCACAACCGGGCGAGAGTGCAAAGGGTTAAGTGCCCACGGTATCAAGTCAGTAAAAAAGCCCCGCCAGAATCTGGCGGGGCTTTTGTTTTGGCGGGCGTTCCGGCTCAGTTTGTTACGCTGACGGGCTTGCCGGCCTTCCAGTCCTGCAGTGCCTTGATGGTGTTGGCAACGTGCTTGTCCGGGTTCATGGCCTGGTAGGAGTAAATGATCTTGCCATCCGGAGTGATCACGTAAGAGATCCGGTCGGCGTAGCTGGTTTTGAAGGCCAGCACGGCGTCGTAGGACTTCATGATTTTCTGGTCAGCGTCGCTGGCCACCGGAAACTTGCTGCGGCATTCAGAGACAGAGAACTTGTTCAGCGTGTCGATCTTGTCTGCCGATACGCCAATCACCGTGGCGCCCAGCGATTTGTACTGGTCGACCGCGTCGGCAAAGTCGTGCGCTTCGATCGTGCAACCTGTGGTGAAGGCGGCAGGGTAGAAGTACAGCACCACGGGGCCTTTCTTGAGGGCGTCCGCCAGGCTGTAGCTGTAAACCTTGCCGCCCAGCGAGGCCTGCGTGGTAAAGTCCGGCGCGTTGGCGCCATTGGGCAGGGCGGCAAACGCCGCTGCGGGCAGTAGTGCGGTTGCACAAAGAAGGGCCAGGCGTTGTTCAAGTTGTTTCATGCATGCTCCTGTGTTGCACAATGCGGTGTTGAGGGCTATTGATCCGGGCACCGTTTGCTCCATATTAAAGCTACATCAGGTTACAGTGATGAACCCGCGGCACGCCGCGTATTTTGCTGCTTCGACCACAGAACAGAGTCAACGCACCCATGTCCGAGATCGCCAAGCCGCTGTATGGCAGCAAGATTGATATTGCTTCCTTGCTGATCACCGCCGCGTTCATTTTCGCCTCACTGGCGCTCAATCTCATTCCGGCCCTGTTTGCCGGCATGATCACGTTCATCCTGATCCACGCCTTTGCGCCCGTGGTCTCGCGCCTTGCCAAGGGATCACGCGGGCGTTTGCTGGCGGCCCTGTTGCTGGCGGCCATCATTGTCGCGGCCATGGTGGGCTTGTCGCTGGCGGCTTCGGCTTTTGTGCGCAGCGAAACCGGGTTGTCGGCGCTGTTCCAGAAAATGGCACAGATTCTGGATGATGCCTCGGACACCTTGCCCGACAGTCTGGCCTCTTACTTACCCAATAACGCGGAAGAAGCGCGGCAGATGACAGTGGAATGGCTGCGTACCCATTCGACCGAAATGCGGTTGTTTGGTGCGCAGGCCGGCAAGGTTTTTGTCCACGCACTGATTGGCCTGGTGATTGGCGCGCTGGTGGCCATTCACGACATCATGCCGGAAGAAAACAGCAAACCGCTGGCGGCCGCGCTGCGCTGCCGTACCCGCATGTTCACGCGCTCGTTCCGGCAGGTGGTGGTGGCGCAAATCCGCATTTCCGCGCTTAACACGTTTTTTACCGCGCTGTATCTGATGGTGGTGTTACCGCTGTGCGGCGTGCATTTGCCGCTGACCAAGACCATGGTCCTGGTGGCGTTTATTGTCGGGCTGTTGCCGGTGATTGGTAATCTCATCTCCAACACAGTGATCTTTGTGGTCAGCCTTTCGCACTCGCTGCCCATTGCCGTGGGCTCGCTGGTGTTCCTGATCGTCATCCACAAACTGGAATACTTCCTGAATGCCCGCATCGTCGGCAGCCGCATTCACGCCAGCGCGTGGGAGCTGCTGCTGGCCATGCTGCTGCTGGAAACCATGTTCGGTATTGCCGGGCTGGCGGCAGCGCCAGTGTTCTACGCTTACCTGAAAAGTGAACTGGCGCTGCGCAACCTGGTGTGAATGGGTAGACGGGGCATGCATCGCCCCGTCGGTCGTGGTCGTGTCGCTCAGACCTGTGCGGTTTGCTGACCGCACAGCACATGTTCCAGCGTCTGCCGCAGCAAGCGCAGACCGTCACGGATTTCCCGTTCCGTGCTGTTGAGCGCCGGCATGAAGCGCAGGCTGAGCGGGCGCGGCGAGTTCAGCAACAAGCCGTTGCGGCGGGCGGCATCCACCACCTGCGGCCCGATCGACGCCCCCAGTTCCAGTGCCAGCAGCAAGCCGGCCCCGCGTACTTCGCCCAGTGACAGATCGTGGCTGATCTGGCTCAGGCCATCATGCAATTGCTGGCCGCGCAGTTCAACGTTTTCCAGGAAGCCTGGCGCCAGCAGCGCGTTCAGCACGGCGGTGCCGACTGCGGCGGTCAGCGGGTTGCCGGCAAACGTGCCGCCCTGATCGCCCGGCTGGAACACACTGCAATGCTGTTTTGCCAGCAAGGCCGCGATCGGCACGCCGCCGCCCAGACCCTTGCCCAGCGTCATGACGTCGGGTTCGATGCCGTATTGTTCGTAGGCAAACAGCGTGCCGGTGCGGCCGCAGCCAGTCTGGATTTCATCCAGGATCAGCAACAGTTTGTGTTCGTCGCACAGCGCACGCAGGCCGCGCATGAACGCCAGGGATGCCGGATTGACGCCGCCTTCGCCCTGGATGGGTTCGAGCATGATGGCGACAGTCTGCGGGCCGATCAGCGCCTTGACGCTGTCCAGATCATTGAGCACGGCTTTGGGGAAGCCTGGCACCTGCGGCGGAAAATACGTATCCCAGCCCGGTTTGCCAGAGGCCGACATCATGGCGATGGTGCGGCCATGGAATGCCTTGTCAAAACTGATGACCTCGAACGCGCCGTTTTTGTGTAGTTGGCCCCATTTGCGCGCCAGCTTGATCGCGCCTTCGTTGGCTTCGGCCCCGGTGTTGCACAGAAAAACCTGGTCGAGCACGCTGTGGCGGGTCAGCAATGTGGCCAGTTCAATGGCCGGCAGGTTGTGAAAAGCCGGGCTGGCGGTGATCAGCGTGCTGGCTTGCCGGGCCAGCGCCGCGACGACAATGTCCGGCGCGTGCCCCAGACAATTGACCGCCCAGCCTTGCATCCAGTCCAGATAGGCCAGACCCGCTTCGTCGTACAGGTATGCGCCGGCGCCGCGCACAAACATGACGGGCGGGCGTTCGGTAATCGACATCAGGTGCGACGTGTTGCGGTACAGGCTGGTCATTGTCTTCTCCGGGGGCAAAGTGCAAAAAAAAACGGGCCGCGAGTTGTTTGCTCGCGGCCCGTTGATCTGGTCTTGTCGGTGATGGCGCTGGCGGTGCTAACCCGCTCTGGCTATCCGACTCGCCCATGGCAACGCGCCACGGCCGGCCGAGGAGGCTCGGGCGGCCGCGTTGTTGCGTCGATTCAGGGCGATGAATGTAGTCATGTTTTTTATCGTGCCGGGCAACGGCGGTACATGTCAACGGGGTAACTTAAAAAAATGCTGCAATCCTTTTGCACGGGTCAATGTGCTGTGGTTGCCGGCAGTTGGCCGTGGTTCGCAGAGGATGCCTACAGCGCATCCACCGCCAGATAATTGCCCTCACGCGGGCCACCCCATTGGGCAAGGCTGGCATCGCTGGACGCCACATGGATGGTTTCTGCCAGCGCAGCGCGCTCCCATGCCTGCATGCCAGGGTGATCGAGCATCAGATCGCGGTAGGCCGCCGCCGCTTCCGGCAGGGCCACGTTGTAGCAAAAGAAGCGCCAGACCACCGGGGCGAACATGGCATCCGCGATACTGAAGTCGCCAAACAGGTATGGGCCTTTGTTGCCAGAAAAATGCGCCTGACAGTCTTGCCAGAGCTGGCAGATGCGCTCTACATCTGCGGCGACCGCAGCCGGCAGCGGGCCACCTTTGGCGCGGGCTTTGACGTTCATGGGCATGGCATTGCGCAGTGCGCCAAAGCCGGCGTGCATTTCGCTGGCGACACTGCGCGCCACCGCCCGTGCGTGTCTGTCGGCGGGCCAGGCTTGCGGATAAAGCTCGGCTACGTATTCGCAGATGGCCAGGCTTTCGCAGATATGAATGGCGTCATCGTGCAGCGCGGGAACCAGGCCGTTGTCGGCATAGGGCCGATGCGTGTCGTTGGGGCCCAGGCCGCGTACCTGCACCGGGACCTCCAGAAAGTCGGCCCCCAGATGGGTCAGCAAAAGCCAGGGGCGTAGCGACCACGACGAATAGTTTTTGTTGCCGATGTAAAGCGTGAGCATCCGGTAAGCGTCCTTGACGGGTTAATGCAGGGTAGCAGGGGCAGCCACATTCACCGCGCGGCGCCGCAAGTGCCGGGCCAGGCGTGACAGCTGCATGATGCCCCACAGCGTCATTTGCAGCGGCAGGGCCCGGGTGCGGATGACCCGCAGCGTGCCATGACCTTCAATCAGCGCGCGGCCCGGCGGCAGTTCCAGCGTTTCGTGGCCGGCCAGCACAAAATCGCGCGAGATACCGGTCACGGTAATCCAGGCTTCACCCTCATCACAGGTAATGCGGTAGCCCTTGCGCAGGGTGAGTTGCATCAAGGCGCCGTTTTGCAGGATCAGTCTGGTATCGCTGTACATGGTCGTCTGGCCTTCGGGGTGGCAGTGGTTTGCGTGGTTTCACTATATCTGCAGCACGTCGGCATAAAAATCGATATATTTTCGATGTTTATGTGAACAAAACTAACATAGAAAAACCATGCCCCAATTGCCGCCATTGCCCGCCCTGCGGGCGTTTGAAGCCGTATCCCGCCTGGGTTCTGTCGTGCAGGCGGCCGGAGAATTGTGTGTAACGCACGGCGCGGTCAGCCATCAGTTGCGCGCGCTGGAAGAATTCCTGGGCGTGCCCTTGTTTCAGCGCCAGGGCAAGCGGCTGATCCTGAGTGATGAAGGCCGCGTTTATGCCATGCAGATCAGAACCTCACTGGCAGAAATCGAGGAAGCGACCCAATGGGTACTGGCCGGGCCCCGGCCCAATGAACTGGTGATTGCGGTCATCCCGTCATTTGCATCGCACTGGTTGTTGCCCCGCCTTGCCCGTTTTCAGGCGCAGTTTCCGGAATACCGCATTCGCTTGCGCGCCAGCCTGGCGTTTGATGACCTGCGCGGCGGGGTGGTCGATATGGCCATCCGCATGGGCAACGGGCAGTGGCCTGACGTCAAGCAGAGCTTTTTGTTTGAGGACCATCTGGTGGCGGTTGCCGCACCGCACTTCAACGGCGGTGATCTGCCGCAAACGCCGCGCGCCATGCTCAAGAGCACCATTTTGCGCTCAGTCGAAAACTGGCGGCCGTGGTTTCAGGCTGCCGGCATCAGCGCGGCCGAGCCCGATGGCCTGCATTGCAATGACTCCAACTTGCTGATCGAAGCGCTCAAGCTGGGGCTGGGGATCGCACTGACGCGTTTTTCGCTGGTGGCCGGTTTGCTGGCGCGCGGTGAACTGGTGCAACTGGGCCCGATCAGCGTGCCGTACCCCAACCGCGGTTACTGGCTGGTCTGGCCGGGGCGGACCGACGGCACGCGCAAACTCAAGGATTTTTCGGCCTGGTTGATTGATGAGGTCAAACAGTTTGAGGACGCGCGTCCGCAGGTGCTGCGCAGCGTGCAGGCAGGCAAAAAAAGTCCCGCAACACCGGGGGAAGACGCGCAGGTCTGACGGTATTGCGGGCGCTGGAAACGCAGGGTACTTCTGTTTGTTCAGGCGCTTGCTGTTCTGAAAATCGGCCTTGCTTGCTGCAGCTTCGTGTATCCCCTTGCATGGCGGGTGCGATCCGTCGTGATCTTGATTTGCAATGTTTTCACGCCGGTCTGTTTGTTTGGGCGGGGCCTTGATATGCCAGTGTGTTGTCCCGATGATTGAACAGTTAAACAAATGGCCGCCGGTGCCGCGCTGCACGGTAGCTGGATATCCCCTGGTGCTACAGGGTTATTGTTCGCCGCACGCATGTTTGCGGGGTTTGATTGTTTGTTCTGGCAAATAATAGGCCAAATCCTACCCCTGGATAAACCACCCAATAATGGATATATTGTCCAACCATGAGAACAAATGACTGGAACGACTGGCACTGCTTTGTGAGCGTTGCCAGACTGGGCGGGTTTACCCGTGCGGCAGAACGCATGGATGTACCCAAGTCAACGGTCAGCATGGCGGTGGCCAGACTGGAACAGCGCCTGGGTGTGCGCTTGCTGGAACGCAGTACGCGGCGCATGCGGCTGACCGAAGACGGCGAGCGGCTGATGCAAGAGATCGGCCCGTTGTTCGAGCGGCTGGAAGATATTGCCGATCACGTGGATGCCGGTGATGCCTCGCTGGGCGGCGTCTTGCGCATCGCCGCGACGTACGAGTTCGGCAGCATGCAGCTGGGGGATGTCATCACCGAAATGATGCTGCGCCACCCCAAATTGTCGATTGAAGTCGATGTTGTCTCCGGTATTGTTGATCCGCTGGCCGATGGCTATGACATCGCCTTTGTGGTGACGGCCTTGCCCTTGCCGGATTCGCGCCAGGTGGCGCGGCGCGTGTTTGATACCTCGCGCAGCCTGTTTGCCTCGCCGGAACTGGTGGCCCGTTATGGCCTGCCGCGTACTCCGGCCGATCTGGCCCACTGGCCGCTGATTGCCGCGCCTTATGAAAGCGAGTGGACTTTCTCCAGCCCGGATGAGCGCGAATCCATGGTCGTGCCGCTGCACCCGCGTTTGCGTACCGCCAATGCCTGGCTGCGGGTGCGGGCTGCGGTCTCCGGCCTTGGTGCTACCGTGCTGGCGCGCAGTTTTTGCGAAGATGAGTGCGATGCGGGCCGCCTGGTGCCGCTGTTGCCAGGGTACGAGCCCAATCCGCTGCGCATTTACGCCTTGCTGCCGGCACGCAGCCTGATGCCCGCCAAGAGCCGGCATTTTCTGGATGCGGTAGAGGCCTTGCTCACCGATACGCCGTTCTCCAAACCGGCGCCGTGGGTCACCATCAATTCCCTGCCGGGCTGAGCGGGCCGCCCGGCGCGGGCGCGTCGTTTTCCAGCTGGGTGTTGAGCCACTGATAAAAGCGCGTGATGGCTGCCTCGCGCACGTGGTTTTCCCGCCAGGCTACAAAGTACTCCATGCTGGCAGGGATAGAGATATCCCCGATCTGCACCAGATTGCCGTTCTCGATATCGTGCCGCGCCATGCGCCAGCGGGCGGTGGCCAGGCCCTGACCGGCCACGGCGGCTTGCAGCATGATGCCCGGATCATCAAACACCGGCCCGCGCTCGGGTTCATCCGGCGGCAAACCTGCGGCGGTCAGCCAGTCACGCCATGAACGCATGGTCCAGCGCAGCATGGGCATGCGCGGAACGTCGGCCAGCGTATAGCCCGGGTAGCGCGCCAGCAGGGTGGGGCTGGCCACGGCAATGACCCGGTCATCCAGCAATTTGCGGCACAGATAACCCTTGCGGTTGATGCGCCGGTGCCAGATGCCGATATCCACGCTGTCCGGGTCCGGCGGTTCCAGCTGGTAGTGAATGCGCAACATCAATTCGATATCCGGATGTTGCTCAGCAAATGCCGCTAACCGGCGTATCAGCCAGGCACTGGCAAAGTCAGCCATCACGCTGACTTGCAGATTGGTCACGCCAGCCCCCTGGGCTCGGGCCTGGTCCAGCGCGTCGGCCAGGTCTTCCAGCGACTTGCGCACGGCCGCGGCCAGCCGCTCGCAAGCCGGCGTCGGGATCATGCGCGGGCCCGAGCGGTTGAAGAGGACTGTTCCCAACTCGTCTTCCAGCGCCCGCAGGTGGTGGCTGATCGCGCTGTGCGTCACGTTCAGTTCTTGTGCCGCACGGGTGAAACTGTGCAGGCGGGCGGCGGTTTCCAGCGCCCGCAGGGCGGGCAGGGGCGGGATACGGGGCTTCATGCCAGCAAATTTTACTCACAATGCCCGTTGAAAGCTTTCGTTCGCGTTGCGGGCAGATAAACGGGACAATACAAGCCATTGTTGAATGTTTGCCGGATCTGTTTCATGCCTGCCGCCCTGCGCGTTTTTGTGTTGTTTGCCCTCGGGTATTTTGTCTCTTACGTCTATCGCGGCGTAAACCTTGGTTTTGCGCCGTATCTGACGCATGAAATGGGTTTGTCCGGTGCAGACCTGGGTTTGCTGACCAGCCTGTATTTCCTGGGGTTTGCCAGCGCGCAATTGCCGGTGGGCATTTTGCTGGATCGCTTTGGCTCGCGCCGGGTCACCGCCATCCTGATCCTGATTGCCGCCGCGGGTTCTGCCATTTTCGGCATGGCCCATGGCAAGACCGGTTTGATGATCGGGCGCTTGCTGATCGGCGTGGGTTTGTCGGCGTGCCTTGGGGCGGCCTTCAAGGCGCTGGCCCAGTGGTATGAGGTCAAGCGCTTGCCGCTGGTCAATGGGCTGACCATGGCGGTGGGCGGGCTGGGTGGCGTGGCCATGGGCTCGCCGTTGCTGTGGCTGTTGAGCAAGACCGACTGGCGCAGCGTGTGCCTGGGGTTGTCGGTGTTTTCGGTCGCGGTGGCGCTGGCGATCTGGTTTGCCGTGCCATCCAGCAAGGAAGTCTCAACCCGTACTGAGTTCCGCACGCAACTGGCGGGCACCTGGCAGGTTTTGCGCAGTGGCGTGTTCTGGCGGATTGCCGCGTTCTCCTCGCTCACCCAGGCCGTGTTCTACACCATGCAATCGTTGTGGGTGGCGCCGTGGCTGCGCGATGTAAATGGCTTGTCGGCACAGGATGCAGGCCGGGTGATCTCGATACTCGGGGTGGCCATGGTCGTGGGGAGCGTGGGTTTTGGTTTTCTGGCGCGCTCGCTGGAGCACCGCGGCGTGAGCGTGCGTACCTTCAGTGGCCTTGGCATGCTGGTGTTCGTGTTGATCCAGGCGTTGATCATGCTGCAAATCCCGGTGCCGGCATGGGTGCTGTGGACGGGCTACGGCCTGTTTGGCGGTTGCGGCATCCTGAGCTACGCCGTGCTGGTCGAGCATTTCCCGCTCAATCTGATCGGCCGGGTGAACACCAGCCTGACGCTCGTGATCTTTGTGCTGATTTTCTTTGGCCAGGTGGCAGTGGGTGCGGTGCTGGATTTCTGGCCGGTCGTGAACGGGCATTACCCGCCCGTGGCGCATCTGACCGCTTGGGGTATTTTGCTGGCGCTGCAGCTGCTGGCGGCGATCTGGTACTTTGCGCCCAAGCCCAAAGTCATCTCGCTGCATATCTACGGCTAGGCTGCTGATCGCTCTGCGCAGCGCCTGCGGGAAGGTTGAATGACCTTAACCCTGGCTGCGCGGGTCGGCACTGGCCAGCAAATGCAGAAATTGCTGCAGCCGGTCGCGGATGTCGACAACGTCTTCCAGCGGCAGGGGCAGGGCGCAGATCAGGCCACGCGGTACGTCCTCGGCCTTTGCCTTGAGCGAGCGGCCTTCTTCCGTCAGGTCAACCACCACCCGGCGTTCATCGCCCGGATCACGCTGACGGCTGATCAGCCCGCGCGCTTGCAGACGCTTGAGTAGCGGCGTGAGCGTGCCGGTATCCAGAAACAGCTGCTTGCCCAGATCACCCACGCTGCGCGGCGCGGTTTCCCATAACGCCAGCATCACCAGATATTGCGGGTAGGTCAGGTCGATGTCTTCCAGTAGCGGGCGATACAACCGGGTCATCAGGTTGCTGGCCGCATATAGCGGAAAACACAATTGCTGATCAAGTTTAAGCAGGTCTGACATGGTAATCCGTGAGAGTGCAGGCGCCGTAACGATAGCATGAGCCGCAGCCCATGCCATCGTCAGGCCGTGCCGGGTACTCAGGCGGCGACAGCAGTGACATCCACCTGGATATTGCCGCGCGTGGCGTGAGAGTACGGGCAGACCTGGTGCGCCTTGGCGACGATGTCTTCTGCCGTGGCCTGATCCACGCCCTTGATGGTGGCCGTCAGTGCCACTTGCAGCTTGAAGCCGCCATCTTCACGCGGGCCGATGCCCACTTCGGCTTCTACCTGCGTCTCACCCAGTTTGATTTTGGCCTGGCCGGCCACGTACAGCATGGCGCTTTCAAAACATGCGGCATAACCCGATGCAAACAGTTGTTCCGGGTTGGTGCCGGTCTTGCCGCTGCCGCCCAGTTCACGCGGCAGGGCCAGATCTGCAGAAAAGCTGCCGTCAGCGGTGGCAACCTGGCCGTTACGGCCGCCGTGGGTGGTTGCTTTGGTGCGATACAGAATAGTCATGATGATGCTCCTTGGTTGTGTTTGAGGTGTTGTTGCAGTGTTCTTGCTAAAAATAATATTGTGCACAATATAAATGTGCAACGCATAAATAAAAAAGATGGACAAACGGTCAGAATGTCATTCGGGTAAGGCGCGGGTGATCCGGATAGAAGTACGAATAAACAATGACTTGCAATCTGGTTGGCCGGGATGGATCAAATCCGGATTGGAGAAAGTAGTTACGGCGCGCCGACTACAAGCGCCGGATAATCGATCAGACCATCCATGTAAAAAAAGGTCAGTCACAATGACTTCTGCAACCCGCCCGGCACAATCGCCGGCCAGTGCCGTGTTTCGTGTGGTCAGCGGCAACTTCCTGGAAATGTACGACTTCATGGTGTACGGCTATTACGCCAGCGCCATCGCCAAAACGTTTTTCCCCAGCGGTAGCGAATTTCTTTCCTTGATGCTGGCGCTGGTCACGTTCGGGGCCGGTTTCCTGATGCGCCCGCTGGGTGCCATCGTGCTGGGTTCATATATTGACCGCCATGGTCGCCGCGCCGGCCTGATTGTCACGCTGGCACTGATGGCCTGTGGCACCTTGCTGATTGCCTGTGTGCCGGGCTACAGCACCATCGGCCTGGCCGCGCCGTTGCTGGTGGTGGCGGGGCGTCTGCTGCAAGGGTTCTCGGCCGGGGTGGAACTCGGCGGGGTCTCGGTCTATCTGGCGGAAATCGCCAGCCCGGGCAACAAGGGGTTTTATGTGAGCTGGCAATCGGCCAGCCAGCAGGTGGCCGTGGTGTTTGCGGCGGTGCTGGGGGTATTGCTGGCATCCAATCTGTCGCATGGGCAGATGGATGAATGGGGCTGGCGCGTGCCGTTTGTTGTCGGCTGTCTGATCGTGCCATTCCTGTTCATCATCCGTCGCTCTTTACAGGAAACGGAAGAATTCCAGAAGCGCAAACATCGTCCGTCGCCCAAAGAGATTCTGGATTCCATCCTCAAGAACTGGGGCATTGTCATTCTGGGCACGCTGCTGGTGGTGATGACCACGGTGTCGTTCTACATGATCACCGCGTATACCCCGACCTTTGGCAAACACGAACTGCATCTTTCGGATACTGATGCGCTGATCGTTACCGTCTGCGTGGGGATTTCCAACCTGTTCTGGCTGCCAGTCATGGGGGCGCTGTCTGACCGCATTGGTCGCCGGCCGCTGTTGCTGACGTTCACCACGCTCAGCCTGTTGACGGCCTACCCGGCGCTGGCCTGGCTGGTGACGGCGCCGTCGTTCGGGCATTTGTTGCTGGTGGAGTTGTGGCTGTCCTTTATCTACGCCAGCTACAACGGCGCCATGGTGGTGTCGCTGATTGAAATCATGCCGGTTCACGTGCGCACGACCGGGTTCTCTATGGCCTACAGTCTGGCAACCGCCATTTTCGGTGGCTTTACGCCCGCGGTTTCCACCTGGCTGATCCAGGTGACCGGCAACAAAGCCATGCCCGGGGTGTGGCTGACTTTTGCTGCAGCCAGCGGCCTGATCGCCACGCTGATCCTGAACCGGATGGGTTTGTTTGAAAAAGTGGAGCGTGCGGTGCATCTGGCCCGCGCCTGATCGCCGCTGGCCAGGCAACAAGGCCCGCACCACAGCCCGCGCTGGATCGTCAGCGCGGGTTTTTATTTGGTGGTTACCCGGTGAGACTGGCCGTTGCTTACGACACATTCTTACATTCAAGGCGTGGGTGAGTGGCATGCCCTGCGCAGCGAAATACAAATTTTCTGACCAAAAACAGCATTTTCTGATGTATGCGACTTGATACATTAGTAAATGCTGTCATACTCCCGTTCCACACATGCTTACCTGATTTTTCAGGCTGCGCGCATTTTGAGCCGATCCTTCGGCCCGTGCGCAGGCGGGCTTATCTGTTTCAGTTTCTGTTTTGGGTCTTGCAACATGAACAACAAGATTGTGATCTCCACCGTGATTGCCACCGCCTTGCTGGCGGGTTGCGCAACCGAATCCTCCCGCAGCATTGCCGTACCGCAAACGGCGGCGGCCAGCGTGGCCTGGCATGGCGCGCGCTCGCCCATTGCCGTGGGCAAGTTTGATAACCGCTCCAGCTATATGCGCGGCATTTTCTCTGACAACGTCGACCGTCTGGGCAGCCAGGCCAAGACCATCCTGATCACCCATCTGCAGCAGACCGGCCGCTTCAATGTGCTTGATCGCGACAACATGGCCGAGATCAAGCAAGAAGCCAGCATCCAGGGCAAGGCGCAGGATCTGAAGGGCGCCGACTACGTGGTGACCGGCGATGTGACCGAATTTGGTCGCAAGGAAACCGGCGACACCCAACTGTTTGGCCTGCTGGGTCGTGGCAAGTCGCAAGTGGCGTACGCCAAGGTCGCGCTCAATATCGTGAATACGCGCACGTCTGAAGTGGTGTATTCCGCGCAAGGCGCCGGCGAGTACGCGCTGGATAACCGTGAAGTGCTGGGCTTTGGCGGCACGGCCAGTTATGACTCCACCCTGAACGGCAAGGTGCTTGATCTGGCCATTCGCCAGGCCGTCGATAACCTCGTCAGCGGCATCAACAGCGGCGCCTGGCAACCGGCCGCCCACTAACCGTCCTTTATAGAGATCATCATGAATTTTGTTTCCCGTACCCGCATGGGTTGGGTTGGGCTTGTGCTTGCCGCCGCATTGAGCGGTTGCGCCCAGCAGCCACAGCAAATCTATGGCTGGGGCCATTATCAGGACTCGCTCTACACGTATTTCAAGGGCGAAGATCTGGACGAACAAAAGCAGATTGATCTGCTGCAGGCTGACCTGCAACAGATGCAAGGCAAGGGCAAGGCCTGCCCGCCGGGCCTGCATGCGCAACTGGGTTTGCTGTATGCGCGCCAAGGCAAGGCTGATGAAGTCGCCCGTGAATTCGCGACTGAAAAACAGCTTTATCCGGAATCTGCGGCGTACATGGATTTCTTGCTGCGCAACTTCAAACAACAGCAACAGGTAGCCAAAAAATGATGTTCAAACAATTGCGCCTGATTCTGGCTGTGGCTGTCCTGGCCGTCCTGGCAACCGGTTGTGCCAACCGTGGTCCGGCCATGGATTACACGGCGTATCGCGAAAGCCATCCGGCGTCGATCCTGGTGCTGCCACCGGTCAACAAGTCGCCGGACATCACTGCGTCCTACAGTTTGTTGTCGCTGGTGACCATGCCGCTGGCCGAGTCCGGTTACTACGTGGTGCCGGTTGCTGTGGCCGACGAAACCTTCAAGCAGAACGGCCTGACGACTGCGGATGAAATCCAGGCCGTGCCTGTCGACAAATTGCACAGCATCTTCGGTGCAGATGCCGGCCTGTACATTACGGTGTCGCAATACGGCGCCAGCTATCGCGTGGTTGATAGTGTGGTGAACGTAGAAGCGACGGCCCGCCTGGTTGACCTGCGGACCGGCAAAGAGTTGTGGACCGGCCACGCCTTTGCCTCCAGCGCCGAGAACCAGAACAGTTCTGGCGGCGGTTTGATCGGCATGCTGGTCACCGCGGTGGTGAACCAGCTGATCAACAACCTGAGCGACAAGAGCCACGCCATTGCCGGCATTACCAGCTGGCGCCTGTTGTCGGCGGGTCAACCCAATGGCCTGCTGTACGGCCCGCGCTCGCCCAAGTACGGCAAGACGGCGACCAACTAAGCGCGCCTGCCGGTCAGCAGACCGGATCGATGCAAACGGCCGTTCCGCCCGGGACGGCCGTTTTTTTTTATTGCCGCAATGGAATGACGCCGTGGCTCAGGCGTAGGCGCGCACGCCGGTCAGGCGATCGGCATTCACAAAGCGGTAGCCGCGTGATTTGAGCGCCGGGATCAGTTGCTCCACGATCTCGACCACGTTGTGCATGTTGGTCGGGCCTTCATGCAGCATGATGATGGCTTGCGGGTGAATCTGGCGCAGCACGGTTTCGATGACCCGTTCCACATGGCCCGGCGTGTCCGGGTTTTCCCAGTTCCGCGGGTCGATAGACCAGCCCATGATCCGGAAATCATGTCGCACCAGCATGCGCAATTGTTCGGTGGTCAACTCGGCGTAGGGAGGGCGGAACAGGCGCGGGCGCAAGTGTGCCAGCCGCTGGAATTCCTGATCGGTGCGCTGGATCTGTTCTTGCCAGAAATCGGTGACAGACAAACTGCTGGCACGGACATGATCCCAGGTATGGCTGCCCACGGTGTGGCCGTCGGCCAGGATCTGCCGCAGCAATTGCTGGTTGCCGGCCAGCAGATTACCCTGCCAGAAAAACGTGGCCGGGGTCTGGTGCAGACGCAGCAAATCCAGCAGCGGTGCTGTGGTTGAAGCCGGGCCGTCACTGAAGGTCAGGGCGATTTCCAGGCGGCTGCCGTTTCCCTGATAGAAACAGTGATCCGGGTATTGCGCAGCAAGCCGCCGGGCATGGGCAAGATCAAGTTCCTGCTGATACATCGCTGTGAAGCCCTGAAAAAAAGTCAGACGGAAATTGCAAACGAGCGTGTCCGTACACGGCAGGGGTCCACCTTGTGTCCTGCGGTTTCGTCAGCGGCGCCGTCATGGGGCGCCACTTGTTTGTGTGTGAGACTTACTGGGTATGGCCCGACCGGATGGGGCCTTTTTCCACGGGCAAGGTCAGAATGGCGACCGCGCCTGTGGCCCCGTTCTCCAATCGTAACTGACCGCCGTGCTTCTGTGCGATATTGCGCGCAATCGCCAACCCCAAACCAACGCCACCGGTATCGCGCGAGCGTGAGTTTTCAACCCGGAAAAACGGGTCAAACACGCTTTCCAGATACTGCGCCGGAATGCCCGGCCCGTTATCGGCAACCCGGATTTCCAGCTCCCGGCCGGTGACACTGGCGTGCACCCGGGCCGACTCGCCGTATTTGACAGCGTTCTCGATCAGATTGCCAATGCAACGGCGGATAGAGCTGACACTGGCGCGTACCGTCACGCCGGTCTGGCCGTCGTAACTGACATCCTGGCCGGTGTCGGTGGCATCAACGCAGACGGTTTCCAGCAATGAATCAATATCCACGCTCTGGAAATGCTCCACCGAGTTCATGCTGCGCGCAAATTCCAGGCCTTCCCGCACCATTTGCTGCATGGCCGCCAGATCGCCCAGCAATTGCCGGCGCAGGATATCGTCAGAGACTTTTTCCAGGCGCAGCCGCATGCGGGTCAGCGGGGTTTGCAGGTCATGGGCAATGGCCGAGAGCATGAACATGCGCTGCTCGATGTGCTTGCGGATCTGCGCCTGCAAACCATTGACCGCGGCGATGGCGTCGCGGATTTCGCCTGGACCTTTTTCCGGCAGGGGCGGGCGATCAATATTGCGGCCCAGTTCCTGTGTCAGATTGGTCAGGCGACGCAAGGGTTTGACCGCCATGCGCGCACCGGCGTAGGCCAGAATGGCAATCAGCCCGAAAAAGACCAGCCAGTGCCACGGAAAATTGAAATGACCCGGCTGGCCAGCGGGTGGCGGCGGTGGCGGGCCAAACGACCAGCCAAGCGACAAATGCAGCGGCGTACCGTCGCTTAGCGTCAGGTCCAGCAGATGACAACCGCCCCGATCCGGCGACATGCCCGGGCCAGGCGCGCGCGGGAACAAGCCGCCAGTTGCCGGCATGCCATCGTTATGGTGGACGCAATCTGCGCCAGCGCCGGCCTGGCGGACAGACACCCCTTTGGGCAGGCGCGCGCGCAACAGCGTGATCAGGTCACTGTCTTCATGGCTGACAAGGGGTTGTGGCGAGGTCAGCGAGGCACGCAAGCCGACTTGCGGGCCGGACTGGGCAATTTGCGGGCGGACCGAATCGGGCACGGATTCCATCAGCCGCACAAACTGCGCCACGCGCTCGGCTTCGTGCTCGTTGCGCATGGATTGCATGGTCTGGCGGTCTTCGCGGATAGCCAGCGCAGCCGTGACAAAGATGGCCACCAGAATGCCGGTGGCCAGCAACATGAAAACGCGGTTGGTGATCGAGCCAAAGATGGCTTGCAGCAGTTTCATTCTGATCAGTGTTCTACGGCCACGCTGGTCGAGAGCACGTAGCCTTCGTTGCGTACGGTCTTGATCAGTTGCGGCGCGCGGGCATCGTCACCCAGTTTCTGGCGCAAGCGGCTGATTTGCAGATCGATCGAACGCTCGAACGGGTCCGCGTCGCGGCCTTGCGTCATGTTCAGGATCTGGTCGCGATTGAGTACGCGCTGCGGGTGTTCCAGCAAAATCTTCAGCAAGCGGAACTCGCCGCCAGACAGCATGACCAGCACGCCGTCGGTACGCACCAGGTGGCGCGCGCGCAGATCAAGCGTCCAGCCGGCAAATTTCATGGATGTCGCGTCCGGCGCATCCAGGTTGGGCGGCAGCGCCCAGGTACGGCGCAGTACCGTGCGGACACGGGCAACCAGTTCACGCGGTTCAAACGGCTTGGTCAGGTAATCGTCTGCGCCCATTTCAAGGCCCAGGATGCGATCAACCGGATCACCACGCGCGGTCAGGATGATGACCGGCACCCCCGAGTTGGCCCGCAGGTTGCGGCACAGTGTCAGGCCGTCTTCGCCAGGCAAGGTCAGATCAAGGACAACCAGATCCACCTTGCTGGTTTCCATGACCTTTTGCATGGAGGTGCCGTCGGCAGCCATGATGGTTTTGAAACCGTGCGAGTCCAGATAATCGGCCAGCAAGGTGCGGATTTCCTGATCGTCATCGACAACCAGAATGCGGGAAGGGGTTTGAGTGTCCATGGCGACCGATTATGTCAAAGCTGCAAATGCGCACACGCCAGGTTTGTATCTGCAAGTATCAAACCAGACAAAAAGGACGCGCTGATACAAACTTTATGGCCGATTGCAAGGACTGATACAAAATACTCATTTGTCATATTGATTGGGAGTGACTGGCAGCGCTGGCAGGGGCCAGAACGCGGGTTTGGCCATGACGCAGCACAAAAAATTCGCCCGCAGCCAGGCCCTGGTCGGCACAGGCCTGCGCCAGATCCTGCGGCGGCTGGTCCAGTGCTTCATCGGTAAGTTCAAAGGTGCCCCAATGTATGCCCATGGACTGGCGCGAGCGTAATTCGCGGTGTATCTGCACGGATTCGGCCGGATTCACGTGCTGGTTCTGCATGAACCAGCGCGGTTCATAGGCGCCGATACCAATGGCGGCAAAGTCAAAACCATCAAACCGTTCAGCAATATCGGTGACGTCTTTTGAATAACCCAGATCGCCAGAGAAGAAAAAGCGGAAGCCCTTGACCTCCAGCACCCAGCCGCCCCACAGCGTGGCGTTGCGGTCCAGCGGGGTGCGGGCGCTCCAGTGTTGTACCGGCACAAAGGTGAGTGTGGCATCGCCGCTTTGCGCGCTTTCCCACCAGTCCAGCGTGATCAGTTTGTCGGCAGGCAGTTGCCCGAATTTGCGCTTCATCCACACATCCATACCCAGAGCGACGGCAAACACGGGTGGGCCACCGGCCTGACGGTACAGGCGGCTCACGCTGGCGTAATCCAGATGGTCGTAGTGATTGTGCGAGATCAGCACCAGATCAATGTGCGGCAAGTCCGCCAGCGCCACACCGGGCGGCTGGTGCCGTTTGGGCCCGGCAAACTGCACGGGTGAACAGCGCTCGCTAAAGACCGGATCAGTCAGGATATTGAGCCCGGCCACCTGCAACAACAGGGTGTTGTGGCCAATCCAGGTCACCGCCGGGTCGGTCTGGCGCTGGCGGATAAAGTCCAGATCCGGTGCGACGGCAGATAAATCCTGGGTGGGCGGTGGCGGCAGGTGATTGGCTTTGCGCTCGGCACGCCAGCGGCGCAGATCGTCGGCAGAAGGGCGGCCATGCGGATAACGGTTACGAAAACCGCTGGGTGTGTGGTGCGCTTTGCCCGCGTCGTAATGCACGTTGCGGTGCGGGTTACCGGTCAGCGCGGTCAGCGCCAGCGCCAGGGTGCGTCTCATCCATGTCATCGGTGCGGCCTTGAGGTGTCATTGTTCTGGCAAATCAGCAAACCTGCAAACCAGCGGCTGATTTGATGATATCTGGTTGCGATCCGGCCAAAAAGTTCGCGCGCGCTGCGCTGCGGGTGGGCCTGGTCACTCAGCGTTGCAGTTGCCAGAACAGCGCTTTGTCAAAAGGCGACCACCACGGCACCCGGACACCCGCCGCATCCAGCGCTTTGCGTACCCACTCGTTACAGGTCACGATGACCGAATAATGCCCTGTGGCTTCATAAAATGAATCGGTATCGCCATAACTCTGGCCGGATAACCAGATGGCCTGGCCTTGGGCATCACGCCGGATGCTTTGCGTGATAAACGCCGCAAGGCGCTGATAGTTTTGCGGGCTCAGGCGCAGGGCAACGCGTTGCGGGCTGGCGTGGGCGGGCATGGCGCCCCACGACACATGCAGCAGTGTGCTATCCAGCCCGCTGAGCGCATATAACGCGGTTGTGGCGGTCAGGTCAGACCAGTTCGGGGTACCCAGATAAAACTGGCGATCGCCCCAGCCAATGCTGATGGCGCTGCTTGCGACCGGGGGTCGCCCGCTGCGGGTATGTGTGGGCGCGAACCAGCGGGTCCAGTCGATCTGGTGAGAACGCGCCGGCAGTACCAGATCAGTGTGTACGCCGTTGGTTTCCAGGTAGATCAAGATATCGCCTTCCTGGCGCTGATAAGCGCGGTGCGACGACAGCATACCCAGCACCAGTGCCAGCAACAGATAGAGCACAATAGGGCCGATCAAGAGCAAACCGGCCAGCATCACGCCGCGCAACAAACGGTGCAGCAGCCAGTTGGTGGCGGGTATTTCATGAGTGGGAGCGGTATGCTGCTTCATGGTCGGTTTCGCTACCGGCAGGGTGGACGAGGGCCGCGCGGGTCCAGCGGCTTGATATGCCTGAGGTCAGGCCTGATCTGGCAGTTGTAGATGAAAAGTGCGACTTTATGAACTATCTAGCCCATGTTTTGCTGGCAGGCCCCAATCCGGCTTACCGCCTTGGCGCGCTGCTGGGGGATTTTGTCAAAGGCCCCATGCCTGGCGTGTTGCCGCCGGCAGTGGCCGACGGTGTCATGCTGCACCGGAGTATCGACGTCTTTACCGATGCCCACCCGGCTTTTCTGGCCAGCCGGGCCAGAGTGAGCCAAGCGCGGCGACGCTATTCCGGCATCATGATCGACATGTTCTACGATCACTTTCTGGCAACGCACTGGGCGCAGTTTGGTCAGGATGCGCTTCCGGATTTTGCCCGGGATACCTACACGCTGTTTGCACAAAACGGTGAACTCTTGCCGGCGCGGCTGGCGCAGATCCTGCCCAATATGACGCGCAACGACTGGCTGACTTCATACCGCCGGCCCGAAGCCATTGCCGGTGCCATCAACGGCATGGCGACACATCGCCTCAGCCAGCCCAATGCCCTGGGCGGCGGCGGTGATGAACTGCTGGATAAATACACCGAGTTTGAAGCAGATTTCCTGGCGTTCTGGCCAGAAGTCCGCGCGCATGCACAGGCATTCCGGCAAGCGCACGGCATGAATGGGGACGACCGGGAATAGCCGGCAGGGCGCGGGTTCGTCGCCCTGCGCTTAGTCCTGGCTGGCGCCGGCGTCGCTTTCCACGCTCTTGAGCAGCAGCAGATCGCGCCAGGCTTTGGCTTTGTCGGGCAGGTTGCGCAATAGATAAGCCGGGTGATAACCGACCACCACCGGCACGCCCTGATAGTGATGTACCTTGCCGCGCAGCGCGCTGACCGGTGCATCGGTCTGCAACAGCGTCTGGATGGCAAAGCGGCCCACCGCAAAGATCACCCTGGGTTTGACCAGTGCCACCTGGCGGCGCAGATAAGGCGAGCATTGCGCCACTTCATCCGGCTGCGGATTGCGGTTATTGGGCGGGCGGCATTTGAGCACATTGGCAATGTAGACGCGCTCGCCGCGCTTCTCGCCAATGGCTTTGAGCATGTTGTCCAGCAACTGCCCGGCAGCGCCCACAAACGGTTCGCCTTGCAGGTCTTCTTGCTGGCCTGGCGCTTCGCCAATCACCATGATGTCGGCATCCGGATTGCCGACGCCGTACACCGTGTTGGTGCGGCCCTGGCACAACCCGCAGGCGGTACAGCCGGCGACGGATTGTTGCAGCGCCGCCCAGTCCATCTGGCTGATCTCCAGGCTGCGGGCGTCTTCTGCCGGCGCTTCAACCGGGGCTGGCGTGCGTTCACGGCCGGCCGGGGCGGTGCCTGGAATGGCAATCGGAATGGATGGCGCAGGACGTGCGGCAGGCGCTTCTGCGCTGGCCGGTGCGTGTTCTGCCACTGCTGCTGCCAGCGGTGCAATGTGCTCGCGGACCTGGGCAATCTGTTGCGGCTGGGCGCCTGGCGCGGGTTGCTCCGCCTGGGCCTGAGCGTCCAGCGCGGCCTGTTCCTGCAAGGCAGCCAGCCGCGTGCGCTCCACCCACAGCGGGGTGAAGCCCATTTCATGCAGCAGGTTTTCGCGACGGCCCATCAGGCGGCCTCATTCAGGGCAAAGGCGTAGAGTACCGCATCCTCGCGCGCGCCGCCCGGCAGCGGGTAATAACCCTTGCGCCGGCCCGACACTTTGCCGCCCAGTTTTTCATACAGCGCGCGGGCAGCGGTGTTGCCCTCGCGCACTTCCAGAAACAGCTGCGCAGCATTGCGCTGACACAGGTTGTCGATCAGTGCCTGCAGCATCTGGCGCCCCAGACCTTGCCCTTGCAGCCATGGCGCAACGGCAATCAGCAACAACTCGGCCTCATCAATCACCAGGCTGGATATGGCAAAGGCGATGACTTCACCGCCGTCTTCCATGACCAGACAGGTGTGGTTGTCCAGCGAATCATGCCAGTGCCCCAGCGCCCACGGGTGCGGGTTGGTCTGGCTATCAAGCGCCAGTACGGCGTCCAGATCGCTGTGATGCAGCTTGCGGATTTTCAAGGTTTCGGTGCCCGCTCGTGCGTCTTGAGGGCCACTTTGTCGCGCAAATACAAGAGTTCAGCCTGATCGGCCGGCATACCCTTGCCGGCATCGAACTGCGGTGCAGCCAGCTTGAGGATTTCCCGCGCGTGCGGAAAACGCTCGGCAATGGTGCGGTTGATCTTGCCGGCAAGGCGCGCGTTCAGCGCATCGACATAGGCAGCAAAGCCGCTACCCAGTGCTGTCCAGCCGGCTTGCTCCGGAATCGGCACCGCGTCCGGATCGCACACCACGGCGGCGATGATTTCTTGCCACTGGCCGTCGGTGCCGCGCTGGTAAGCGGCGCAATACACCTGGTTCATACGGGCATCCAGGCAGACATACGCCAGATCGTCCGGGCATTGTCCGGCCAGTGCCAGCAGGGTAGAGACGCCCAGAATCGGTACGCCCAGACCAAACGCCAGGCCTTGCGCAATACCGCAGCCGATACGCAGGCCGGTGAATGATCCCGGCCCCATGCCAAAGGCGATGCCGGCAATGTCCTTGCGCGCCACGCCGGTTTCGGCCAGCAGCGTTTCAATGGCCGGCAGCGTCAGTTCGGCATGGCGCTGGCCGACGTGCCAGTCGCGCACGGTGACACCTTCCGCGGTGCCGGAAAGCGCCAGCGAGAGGTGTTCGGTCGAGGTATCAAGCGCAAGGTAATGGGGCATGAATCTGGCCACGGGCCGTCAGGCAAAGGGGCGATTTTACCACGGGCGCTGCCCGCCTCGCAGCGCGTTTCTGGCCTGGCTCAGTCATGCGGCGGCAGTTCGGCAAACTGGGGCAGGTCATCGGTGATCTCATGCCACGGTGCCTTGAAGGCCACGTAGATATGGTGATCGGGCTTGCGGCTGGGGCTGGCATCGAGCGTACCCAGCCGCACGTGGATGTACTCCCGGTCACGCACCATGGAATACAGCGGCGACAGGCAACTGCGGCAATAGGCGTCAAAGCCCTGCGGGCCTTCTGCCAGATGCGTGACGTGTTCGGCGCCTTGCGTTACCCGGATCTTGTCTGGCGTGATACCGGCGTAGGTATTGAAGGCCGAGCCGGTACGGCGCTGACAGCCCTGGCAATGGCAATAGCCCGCGTATTCAAACGCGTCTTCCACCTCAAAATGCACAGCACCACAGTAACAGCGTCCTTGCAGTGGCATGGGGTTCTCCTGCTCAGTCCAGCGCGATCTCGTAACGCACGTGGTCAGAGCGCCTGGCGACTCTGTCGTATACCGCACGCGCGGCGGTGTTGTCGGTATGGGTGATCCAGTAAATGCGGTTCCAGTTTTCACGCTTGCCCTGCGCCTGCAGCGCCGCGATCAATTGCGAGGCAATGCCCATGCGGCGGGCATCGGGGCTGACGAACAAGTCTTCCAGATAGCACACATTGCGTGCGCTCCAGGTGTGCGGGTGACAAACGTAGTGGCAAATTCCCAGCGCCTGGCCGGCGTCATCCAGCGCAATCAGGCCGTTCACGGGCGATTGCGGATCAAGCAGGCGCTGCCACAAGGTAGCGTTGACGTCCTGGGGCAGGGCGGAGTGGTAAAACGCGCAGTAGTTTTGCCAGAGGGCAAGCCAGGTGTCGTGGTCAGCGGGGCAGAGCGGGCGGATGTGCATATTGGTTTGGGGTCTGGATCGGAACGGGTAAAGGCAAGCTGCCTACGCTAACCAGTTCCCGGCCAAAAGCCAATAAAAAAGCCCGCACGGAGCGGGCTTTTTTTGTTGCGGATAGCGTTACTGTTTGCCGAACTTCACGATGCCGTTGATGGCATCGACCGTGACGACGTCCTTGGCCGCAAATTCGCCGGACAACAGCTTTTTGGCCAGCGGGTTTTCGATCTCGGTCTGGATCGCACGCTTGAGTGGCCGCGCGCCATACACGGGGTCGAACCCGGCATCGGCAATCAGGTCGATGGCCGAATCGCTGACTGTGAGGCCGATTTCCATCTGTGCCAGCCGCTTTTCCAGCCGCGCCAGTTGCACGCGGGCAATGTTGCGGATCTGCAGTTGATCCAGCGCGTGGAACACCACTACCTCATCAATCCGGTTTACAAACTCTGGCCGGAAATGGGTTTTCACTTCTGCCATCACCGCCAGTTTGACCACCTGGTATTCCTGTTCTGCCATGGCCTGGATTTGCTGCGAGCCCAGGTTGGAGGTCATTACCACCACCGTGTTCTTGAAGTCCACCGTGCGGCCCTGGCCATCGGTCAGGCGGCCATCGTCCAGCACTTGCAGCAGCACGTTGAAGACATCCGGGTGCGCTTTCTCCACCTCATCAAGCAAGATCACGCTGTACGGTTTGCGGCGTACGGCTTCGGTCAGATAACCGCCTTCTTCGTAGCCGACATAGCCGGGCGGCGCGCCGATCAGACGGGCCACGGAGTGTTTCTCCATGAACTCGCTCATGTCGATGCGGATCAGGTGCTCTTCCGAGTCAAACAAAAACTCGGCCAGCGCCTTGGTCAGCTCGGTCTTGCCGACCCCCGTGGGGCCCAGGAACAGGAACGAACCATACGGCCGGTTCGGGTCTGCCAGACCGGAACGCGAACGGCGGATGGCGTCCGACACCAGGCGCACCGCCTCGTTCTGGCCGATCACGCGCTTGTGCAGGACGTCTTCCATACCCAGCAGCTTGTCGCGCTCGCCCTGCATCATTTTGGCAACCGGGATGCCGGTAGCGCGGCTGACGACTTCGGCAATTTCCTCAGCACCCACTTGCGTGCGCAAGAGCCTGTTGGGCGTGTCCTGGCCTTCGGCGGCTTCCGCCACTTTCAGCTTGTCTTCCAGTTCCGGCAGCTTGCCGTATTGCAGCTCGGACGCCTTGTCCCACTCGCCACGGCGGCGGGCGGCATCCATGGCCAGCTTCACCTGCTCAATTTCTTCACGGATCGACTGGCTACCCAGCACGGCAGCTTTCTCGGCTTTCCAGATTTCTTCCAGATCGGAATACTCTTTGGAGAGCGTTTCGATCTCGGTTTCAATCAGCGCCAGCCGCCGTTGCGAGGCCTCGTCTTTCTCTTTTTTCACCGCTTCGCGTTCGATCTTGAGCTGGATGATGCGGCGGTCCAGCTTGTCCATCGATTCCGGCTTGGAGTCGATTTCCATCTTGATCTTGGCGGCGGCTTCATCGATCAAGTCGATGGCTTTGTCCGGCAAGAAACGGTCGGTGATATAGCGGTGGCTTAGCTCAGCCGCCGCCACAATCGCCGGGTCGGTGATCTCGACGCCGTGGTGAATCTCGTACTTCTCTTGCAGACCGCGCAGGATGGCGATGGTGTCTTCCACGCTTGGCTCATCAACCAGCACCTTCTGGAAACGGCGTTCCAGCGCGGCATCTTTCTCGATGTACTTGCGGTACTCGTCCAGCGTGGTCGCGCCAATGCAATGCAACTCGCCGCGCGCCAGCGCCGGCTTGAGCATATTGCCCGCATCCATGGCGCCTTCGGCCTTGCCCGCGCCGACCAGCGTATGCAACTCATCAATAAAGATGATGGTGCTGCCTTCGTCCTTGGCCAACTCGTTCAGCACGGCTTTCAGGCGTTCTTCAAACTCGCCACGATACTTGGCGCCGGCCAGCAAAGAGGCCAGATCAAGCACCAGCAAGCGCTTGTGCTTGAGCGAATCCGGCACTTCGCCTTCAATGATCCGCTGCGCCAGGCCTTCCACAATGGCGGTCTTGCCCACGCCGGGCTCACCGATCAGCACCGGGTTGTTCTTGGTGCGGCGTTGCAAAACCTGGATGGCACGGCGGATTTCGTCATCGCGGCCAATCACCGGGTCCAGCTTGCCCTGGCGGGCCCGCTCGGTCAGATCCAGCGTGTATTTGTTGAGCGCTTCCCGGTTCTGCTCGGCATCGGCGTTATCCACAGCAGCACCGCCGCGCACGGCATCAATGGCCGCTTCAATCGCTTTCTTGTTGCCACCGTGCTGCTTCAACAGCTGGGCTGCATCGCTCTTGTCGTCGGTCAGCGCCAGGATCAGCGAATCACTGCTGATGAACTGATCACCGCGCTTGCTGGCGGTCTTGTCGGTCAGGTTCAACAGGTTGGCCAGATCCCGCGACACGGTGATCTCGCCGCCGTTGCCTTCCACCTTGGGCAGGCGATCAATACTGTCTTGCAACGCGCCTTTCAGCGGCTGCACATTCACCCCCGCGCGGGCCAGCAAAGCGCCGGTGCCCGACTCCGGGTCATTCAACAAAGCCAGCAGCAAATGCTGTGGCTCGATATAGCTGTTGTCATTGGCTAGCGCCATGCTCTGGGCATCGGCAAAGGCTTGCTGGAACTTGGTTGTGAGTTTGTCGAACCGCATAGTGGCCCTCTTTCAAAGTGCGTTATTGCACAAAAGATGGGCACCAATATGACCATTTCAAGCATGGGGAAATGGGGAAAATTTTTGCTGCGGAAAGTGGCGGATGGCTTGAAAACGGCTGGGGTGGAAAGGGGGCCGGGGAGTGAGGAGTGAGGAGTGAGGAGTGAGGAGGGGGAGGCGTGCATACCCCCGGCTCGTCATTCCTGCGCAGGCAGGAATCCAGCACGCCCACCGCAGGTGGGCTTTACCAGGCAAACCAGTATCCGTGCCTTCGGCACAACTGTTTACACCTGGATTCCGGCCAAGGGGGCCGCCGAGATCAGGAATGACGAAGTTGTGGTGTGGGTGAAAGAGTAGTTGCACCTGGCAGACCGGCATTTACACTCTGCACACCGCACACCGCACACCGCACACCGCACNCCGCACACCGCACACCGCACACCGCACACCGCACACCGCACACCGCACACCGCACACCGCACACCGCACACCGCACACCGCACACCGCACACCGCACACCGCACACCGCACACCGCACACCGCACACCTCACACCTCACACCTCACACCTCACACCTTCCGCCAGGCCAGCTTGTCGGCCAGTGTTACCACGCCGCCCACAATAATCAGCGCTGGCGGCTTCACGCCGTGTTGTTCGATCAACCCGGGGAGCGTCGCCAGCGTGCCAATCAGCGTTTTCTGCTGCGGGGTGGTGGCTTGTTGCACGATGGCGGCGGGGGTGTCTGGTGCGCGGCCGTGGGCGATCAGTTGTTCGCAGATGCGCGGGGCCTGTTTCACGCCCATGTAGATCACGACTGTTTCAGTCGGATTGGTCAGACGCGGCCAGTCCAGTTCGATCTCGCCGGCGCGGCGGTGGCCGGTCACAAAAGTGACCGACTGCGCGTAATCGCGATGCGTCAGCGGAATGCCTGCATAGCTGGACGCGCCAGAGGCGGAGGTAATCCCCGGCACCACTTCAAACGCAATCTGGCTGGCGGCCAGTTCTTCAATTTCTTCGCCGCCGCGGCCAAAGATGAACGGGTCGCCGCCTTTCAGGCGCACCACGGTTTTGCCTTCTTGCGCCAGGCGCACCAGCAAGCGGTTGATTTCTTCTTGTGGCAAGGCGTGGTTATCGGCTTTCTTGCCCACATAAATGCGTTCGGCGTCGCGCCGTACCATTTCCACAATGGCGGGGGAGACAAGGTTGTCGTACAGCACCACGTCGGCTTTTTGCATCAGCCGCAGCGCGCGGAAGGTCAGCAGGTCCGGGTTGCCCGGGCCGGCACCCACAAGGTAAACCGCGCCCTGGCTCAGCTCTGTTTCGCTGGCGTTGTCCAGCGCGTGGGTCAGGCTGGCGAGTGCGCCGGCTTCGTCGCCGGCCAGGGCTTGTTCTGCGGCAACGCCGTCCAGCGCTTGTTCCCAGAAACGGCGGCGGGCGCGTTCATCGTGACCAAAGCGTTTTTTCACGCCGTCACGCAGCTGGCCGGCCAGCCTGGCCAGCACGCCATAACCATGTGGCAGGGTGGCTTCCAGCCGTGCCCGCAACAAACGCGCCAGTACGGGCGCCTGACCTCCGGTGGAGAGCGCAATCTGCAAGGGCGAGCGGTCGATGATGGCGGGAACGATAAAGCGGCAACGCGCCGGGTCATCCACCACGTTGACCAGGACGCCCTGCGCTTCACAGGTCGCAAACACCTGGCGGTTGACCGCTTCGTCATCGGTGGCGGCAATAACCACGCGCTGCCGCGCGATGTCGGTCTGCGCAAATTCGCGCGCCATGTGCGTGATCTTGCCCGCTGCAGCAAACTGCGCCAGTTCTGCAACCAGCGCCGGCGCAACGACGGTCACACTGGCACCTGCAGACAGCAGCAGGCGGGCTTTACGCAGCGCCACTTCGCCGCCGCCGACGATCAGTGCTTCTTGCTGGTTAAGGTCAAGGAACAGCGGGAAATAATCCATGGTTGGTCCGGAAAAAGCGCGGTTTGATCTGATGCTGGTCAAGATGCTGACCATGCCATTGTTCTAGTCTGCCCGGTCTGGCGCAATGGCTGCGTCGTATGGTTGCTGTCATTTTACCGTGAACCGTCCGCCCCATGCCGGGCAAAGGGGAATCCCGATGTTGTTGCGATGTGTGCTGTTGTCCTCATTGCTGGCCATGCCGGTGCTGGCGGCTGAGCCGCAAGACCTGGCCAAAAACAAGAACTGCTTCGCCTGTCATGGGGTGGACAACAAGATTGTGGGCCCGGCCTGGAAAGATGTGGCGGCGCGGTTCAAAGGTCAAAAAGGCGCAGAAAAATTGCTGGCCGACAAGATCAAGAATGGCAGTAGCGGTACCTGGGGGCCGATCGCCATGCCTCCCAATCCGGTCACGGATGCCGAAGCCAGCCAGCTGGCCAAATGGATTCTTACCCGCAAATATTGATGCGTTACCCCCCAACAAAAAAGCCGGAATCCAGTCCGGCTTTTTTGATTTGTAGCCACCGGTTTACCAGGGAAGCGGGCTGCCGTCGTAATTGTAAAAGCGGCCAGAGTCGCCCGGGGTGGCCTGATGGATCACCCGACGGATGCCGGCGACGGATTCTTCCGGCGACACCAGCGCGCCTGGCCCGCCCATGTCGGTCTGCACCCAGCCCGGGTGAAACACCAGCACCGTGTGGCGTTTGCCCAGATCCAGTGCCAGGCTTTTCATGGCGGCATTCAGGCCGGCCTTGGCGCTGCGGTAGTGATACGCCGCGCCGGAATGATTATCGGCAATGCTGCCCATCTTGCTGCTCAGACTGGCGATTTTGGCGTCCGCACTGAGCCGTGGCAGCAGCGCCTCCACCACCTTGACCGGGGCGATGGTGTCGATGGCCAGCGTATTGAGCCAGGTCTCGACATCGGTATGTCCCAGCTCCTGACGGTTGCCACCGTAATAGCCGGCGTTGTTGATCACCAGATCAATCCGCTCGGCGCTCAACGTCTGGCCCAGCGCGGCAACCGCGGGCCAGTCCGTCACATCAAGTAACACCACCCGCAGTTGATCTGGCCATGCTGCTTGCAGGGTTTTCAGTGCCAGGCTGGCGTCCCGTGCAGTGGCAATCACGCGCCAGTTGTCTTGCAGATACTGGGTAGCCAGTTCCAGGCCGATACCCCGACCAGCACCCGTGATGAAAACAGTACGCATGTATCCTCCTGTCGCTTATATATAAAAGTATATAAAAAGAATCTGGCCAACAACGCACTGATCCATATCCCGGGCCGATTCAGGAGGATGCCATGCGCCAACTGGCAGGTTGTCTGTTCGCTGCAGGTCTTGCCCTCAACCAGCTGGCTGAGGCGGCGGACGTGTACAAGTGTCAGGACGACCAGGGCAAGATCACCTATGGCCAGACGCCTTGTCATGGCCAGAAACGGCTGCCTTATGAGGCCGGGTCAGTCACGACCATTGAGGCCCCGCCGCGCCGGGTTACGCCGGCCCCGACGCCTGAACCCGCACCGGCACCGGTCAGCCCGGCTGCCGCATCAGCGCAACCCACCCCCAATCCGCAATTGCCGGCCGGGGACAACTGCAATATGGATAACCCCGCCTACGATCCCGTTTTCTGCCAGCCCAACAATCTGCGCTCGGTCTACGGCAACCCCACCGACGACAACGGGCGCGGCCAGCGCCTGCCCAATCTTCCCCGGGTCAACCCGCTGCCTGGCGGCCGCTGAACACCGCAAACTGTGCGGATATTTACTGCCAGCGTCGCCGGCCAGGGGTAACATCCCGGTTTTCTGCTTGTCTGCTTTTGATTTTCAGTTTTAGGGAATAGTGAAGATGCCGTTGTCGCAATTGCAGCCGGCGCTGTTGTGGCGCCATTTCCAGACGCTGTGCAGTTTTCCCCGTCCATCCAAACATGAAGCCGCCTTGCGGGCACATCTGCAAGACTGGGCCCGGGCCCAGGGCCTGGCGTACGAGGTGGACGCCACCGGCAATCTCTTGATCAAAAAACCGGCTACACCCGGTTTTGAAGAGCGCCAGACCGTTGTGCTGCAAGGTCACCTGGATATGGTGACGCAGAAGAACGCCGATACCGCCCACGATTTTTATACCGACCCGATTCGTCCGCGCGTGCAGGACGGCTGGGTGCGCGCCCAGGGCACCACGCTGGGTGCCGATAACGGCATTGGCGTGGCCGCCGCGCTGGCCGTGCTGGAAAGCAAGGATATTGAGCACGGCCCGATTGAAGTGCTGCTGACCGTTGACGAAGAAGCCGGCATGAGCGGCGTACACGGTCTGCAGGCCGGCTGGCTGAATGGCCAGATCCTGCTCAACCTGGATACGGAAGACTGGGGCGAGCTCTATGTGGGTTGTGCCGGCGGCGTCGATGTCGCCGTCAGCCGTCCGCTGGCGCAGGAGCCGATTGCGCCTGACATGCAAGTATTGCGCGTGGCGGTAAAGGGCCTGCGCGGTGGCCATTCGGGTGTGGATATCCATCTGGAGCGCGGTAACGCCAACCGTTTGCTGGCACGTGTGGTCGATGACCTGCTGGCGCTGCCGCATGCGCGGCTGGTGTCGTTTGAAGGGGGCACGCTGCGCAATGCACTGCCGCGCGAGGCCTTTGCCGTGATCGCCGTGGCCGAAGAGGGCAGTGATCGCGTGCAGGGCGTGGTCCGCCGCTGGCAACAAAGATTGAGCCGTGAACTGGCGCGTGTCGACGAAGGCGTGAAGTTGAGCGTTGAACCTGCACTGGCCACGCAAGGCCTGTCGGCCCATACCAGCCGCCAGGTGATTGACCTGTTGCTGACGCTGCCGCTGGGCGTGGCACGCTGGAGCCAGTCGGTGCCAGGCGTGGTGGAGTCATCCAGCAACCTGGGCGTGGTGCGCGTGGGCGAGGCCGGCTTCAGTGCCTTGCTGCTGGTGCGTTCGCTCACCGATGAAGGCCAGGATGAAGTGGCCCGGCGGATCGAGGCGATTGCCCGCATGGCTGGCGCACAATCGGAACGCTCTGGCGCTTATCCAGGCTGGACGCCGGATCTGTCGTCATCTGCCCTCAAGCTGGTGCAGGACGCGTACCGGGCGCGCTATGGCAAAGAGGCCGAGATCAAAGTGATCCATGCCGGCCTGGAATGTGGCCTGATCGCCGGTAAATATCCGGCCATGCAGATGGTGTCGTTCGGCCCGACCGTGCGCGGCGCGCACTCGCCGGATGAGCGCGTGGAAATTGAAAGTGTGGCGTATTTCTGGGACTTGCTGGTCGACGCGCTCAAAGCTGTGCCTGCGCGTTGATCCGGCCGGCGGGTCGCAACCTGGTTTATTCACGGTTTTTCACTGTTTTGATAGCGCTGGAGGGCAATATCCATGTCAGTTGAAGACGATCAATCCGGGGCTGCACCCGCCAATGCGCCACGCCGGGCATTCCTGGGGGCCACGCTGGCGACCGGGTTTGCGCTGGCGGTGCGCCCGGTGGCCGCATCGACCATCACCACCGATACCGAGGGCCTGACGGCTGGCGCCATCACCATTGCTGTAGATGGCGGCGACATGCCGGCCTACCGCGCGCGCCCGGCTACCGGCAAAGGACCGCTGCCGGTGGTGATCGTGGTGCAGGAAGTCTTTGGCGTGCACGAGCACATTCAGGATGTGTGCCGGCGGTTGGCCAAACTGGGCTATCTGGCCATCGCCCCGGAGCTGTATTTCCGCCAGGGCGATCCGCGCAAGTACCCGGAAGTGGCTGACTTGCTCAAGAACATTGTGAGCCAGGTGCCGGACGAACAAGTCATGTCTGATCTGGACATCACCGTGAACTACGCCGTCGCCAACGGCGGTGATCCATCCCGGCTGGCGCTGACTGGCTTTTGCTGGGGCGGCCGCATTGCCTGGCTGTATGCCGCGCATAATCCGCGCATGAAGGCCATTGCAGTCTGGTACGGGCAGGTGTTGCAGCCGTCCACCGCCAACGCGCCCAAATCGCCGCTGGATCTGGTGGCGCAGATGAAGGTGCCGGTGATTGCGTTCTATGGCGGCAAGGATCAGGGCATCACGCAGGAGAATGTCGGCAAGATGCGCGCTGCCATGGATGCCGCCGGCAAACCGTTTGAACTGCATGTCTACCCGGAAGCCGGGCACGGGTTCAACGCGGATTACCGCCCCAGTTACAACCCGCAAGCCGCAACCGATGCCTGGCAGCGCATGCTGGGCTGGTTCCACAAGTACGGCGTGTGAGCGGGCAGGGTCCCAACAAAAAGCCGGCAGGAATGCCGGCTTTTTCATGGTTGCTACCCGGGGTGGCGTGTGATCTTCAGTCTTCGCGCTCGGCCATGCGGGTCAGGGCATCGCCCGTGACGCGGCAGATACGCCAGTCCGGCATTACCGTGGCGCCCAGCCCTTCATAAAAACCGATAGCGTTGCTGTTCCAGTCCAGCACGCTCCACTCGAAACGGCCAAAACCACGCTCTTTGGCAATGCGTGCCAGTTGCAACAGCATGCGTTTGCCCAGCCCCAGACCCCGGGCGTGCGGACGGACATACAGGTCTTCCAGATACAGGCTGCGGCGGGTGAGGAATGTGGAATAGCTCTGGAAATACAGCGCAAAGGCGAGCACATTGTCGCCGTCCTGAGCGATCAGGCATTCAATCAGCGGCTTGTCGCCAAACAGGTCGGCGGTCATGCGCTCAGCGCTCATATCGAGCAAATGGGTGAGTTTTTCGAATTCGGCCAGTTCAGTCACCATGGCCAGAATTTCTTTCACGTCGGCCGGGGTGGCAGGGCGAATCTGTACGTGAGCGGACATCCGCATACTCCTTGTGTGTTTTGCCAATTCAATCTGCCCGCAATGATTCGCGTGCAGCAAAAACAAAACGGGCAGCGCTGGCTGCCCGTTTGATATACCGATAAGAAATCAATGCAAGCTGCGAATACGAATACTTATTTGGCGTGATTGATCATATAGTGCGCGGCGGCACGGAATTCATCATCACTGCCACTATAACCACCCTTGGGTGGCATGGCGCCGTTGCCATTCTTGAGCACATTCTCAATCACGTCTTCCGGCTTTTTGCCTTGCAACTTGGCAGACCAGTCTGCCTTGTTGCCAAACTTGGGTGCACCTGCGGCGCCTGTACCGTGGCAAGCCTGGCAAGTGCTTTCATAGACTTCCTTGCCCTTGGTTTCCGGATCAAGCGCAGCGCCCGCTGCACCGCTGGCTGTGGCCACCGCCGGGGCTTCGAACTTGGCGCCAGCCTGGTCGGCCATATAAGCCACCGCGCGTTTGACTTCGTCGTCGGTCAGGTCGGTCGAACCGCCCCGCGCCGGCATGGCGTTAAAGCCCTTGATGGCATGGGTCCAGAGTGTTTCATAGCCCTTGGCAATGCGCGGGCCCCATGCGCCGGCATCACCAAACTTGGGCGATCCCATCAGGCCTGCGCCGTGACAGGAAATACAGACATTCTCATAAACGATCTTGCCCGAGCGCTGGCCGATGGGGGCACTATCAACCACTTTGCTGACGCCCACGGGCTGCAGGCGCGCCTCTATGGCTTCGTTGGTCATGGTCATCAGACCCAGATTCACCCCGCTGCCGGCGGTGAACAGTTTGACCACCATAAAGACAAATAGCGGGACGCCAACTAGCCCCAGAACAATGTACGTAACAAAACTTTGAACTCCTGATGTGTTTGAACCACTCATGCTGCCATCCCTTTTTATCGTGAAGTCAGGTGAATCAAATCAAGAATTTGCGCCGGATTATACCGGCCTCATCGTGCCAGCGATAGCCGCGTAGACGGTGTGCGTCAAACACGGTATTATCCAATCCCTCGCAAAGACATGCGCCCGTAGCTCAGTTGGATAGAGTATTGGTTTCCGAAACCAAGGGTCACAGGTTCGATTCCTGTCGGGCGCACCAGTTTCCTCTTCTTCTACCGCTCCCAGTTAAGCCAGATCAACAAGCCACGCCTGATTGCCGGGTGTTTTACTGCGTCTTGTGCTGTCTTTTGCAATCCCGACCGTTTTTCATCTGAATCCTATTATTTGCCATGTTTGGCGAAATTGCGCGCATTGTTGCATTTGCAGTGCGGCAATGTTGTGCGCCCCGCAGTATGACACCGGAAAACAAAAAGCCCGGCTATGCCTGCCGGGCTTTTGCGTTAATTTGATCCAGATCACTTTTCAGCTGTGTTTTCCACTTTGGCGGCAGATTGCCAGCCACCACCCAGCGACAGGAACAGGTTGATCTGATCCTGTGCCAGCTGGCTATCGGAGGCCGCCAGCGCGGCATCGGCACTGGCCAGCGTGCGATCAGAATCCAGACTGGTCAAAAATGGCGCCCGGCCGGCTTTGTACATGGTGCGGTTTTCTGCCGCCACCTGACGGGCCTTGTCTCGCGCGGCGCGCAGATCAGCGTTGCGCTGCAGATCATGCGTGTAGCGGGTGAGGGCGGTTTCGGTTTCCTTGAGCGCAGAGAGCACCACACCATCAAAGTGGGCCAGTGCCGCATCGGCGCCTGCCTCGGCCGCGTGAATACGGGCGTGAGAGCCGCTGTCCGGAATGGTCCAGGTAATCAGCGGACCAATGCCCCAGCGATTGGCGGCGGGCGTACCCAAGTCTTCCAGAATACCGGTTGAGCCAATCGAGGCGCCGATCTTGATATCCGGATACAGGTCAGCCGTGGCGACGCCGATTTTTGCCGTGGCGGCGGCCAGTTGCCGTTCTGCTTCGCGGATATCCGGCCGGCGCTTGAGCAGGGCGGCGCCATCGCCCACGGGGATCGCCTGGGCCAGTTTAGGTTCTTCGTTGCACTGGATGGCCATCTGGTTCATTTCGGCCGGAGTTTTGCCAACCATCACGGCAAGCTGGAACATGGCCGCATCATGGTCTGACTGGAAGCGGGGCAGATTGGCGCGCAACAGATCGGCCTGGGCTTCGGCCCGCAGCACGTCGGTGCTGCGTCCGCGGCCGGCGCTGGCCATGCGGCGGGTCACGTCGACACTGTGGTTTTGCAAATCCAGTTCATGCTGGGCGACCGACAACTCCCGGTTGGCCGAACACGCCATGACGTAGGCCCGCACGGTTTGCGCCACGACATTGACGCGGGCCAGGTCCAGCGCGGCCTGGGCGGCTTCAGCGTTGGCGTGGGCTGCTTCTTCACCGCGTTTGAGTTTGCCGAACAAATCCAGGTCATAAGAGACGGACAGGCCGACATCGCCTTCATTCAGTACCGGCAGTTTTTCAGTCAGCAAGAACGACTCGCCCGATTCCTGGGCGCGTTTGGCGGCGAAGTCGACACCGCCATGCAGCCCGCTTTCCGCATCTACTTCACCCATGATGTAGACCGCGCGGCGCAGGTTGGCAGAGGCCACGCGCAGATCGGTATTGGCGCTCATGGCTTGCTGCACCAGGCCGTTCAGCTGCGCGTCGTCATAGAGTTTCCACCAGTCATCCGGCACCGGGGCAATGGCCACGGCCGGATCATGCGCGCCAATAAACTGGCCGGCGGCGGTGGGGTTCTTGATGGCGGACTGGTCTGGCACGCGGTAATCCGGGCCGACCGTGGTACACGCCAGCAGCGACTGCAACAAAGCCAGTGCCAGCGCGGTTTTTACAAGTTTCACGATTTTGCTCCTGCCTGGGCTTTGGCGGGCGCTGCATCTTGCAGCACCGACACCGTGGCCGTGCGGCCGGCAACCAGCCGCAGATCTTCCGGAACTTCATCCAGCGCAATGCGCACCGGCACGCGCTGGGCAAGGCGCACCCAGTTGAATGTCGGGTTCACGTTGGGCAGGCCAGTGGCGCCTGCCGTGCGGTCGCGGTCTTCAATACCGGCGGCAATGCTCTCTACGTGGCCGTGCAGACGGCGCGATTCGCCCATGATGATGATTTCGACCGGCTGGTTGATGTGTACGCCAGCCAGTTTGGTTTCTTCAAAGTACCCGTCGACATGGAACGAATGGCTATCGACCACTGACAGCACCGGGCGCCCGGTGGTCACGTAGTCGCCCACGCGGGGCACGCGATCATTCAGATAACCGTCAACCGGGCTGATGACCGTGGCGCGCTGCAGATTCAGTCTGGCCACGTCCACCGCGGCCTGGGCCTGGGTGATGGTGGCCTCGATCTGTTCCACTTTGGCGATGCTTTCTTCGGTGGTTTCGGTCGCCACCAGATCGGCCAGTTTGCGGTTACGGGCCGCTTCACGTCTGGCCTGGGCCAGCAGCGGCTTTTGCAGCGCAACGGTGGCCTCGGCCTGGCGCAGTGCCAGTTCAAAGCGGGCCCGGTCGATCACAAACAGCACCTGGCCGCGTTTGACCATCTGGTTGTCGGCAATGCTGACGTCGGTAATCTGGCCAGAGACATCCGGCGCCACTTGCACCACGTCAGCGCGGATGTGCCCGTCACGGGTCCACGGCGCGGTGGTGTAGTAGTCCCACAGATGGCGGCCGACGATGAACGCGGCGATAACAACGATCAGGGTCAGGACAATGGTCCCTGTTTTGCGGATGATTTTATTCATGGTTTTAACCAGTGGATCAGGGATACGGTTGCGCCAAGCACGAGTACATACAGCGCAAGGTTAAACAGCGAGCGGTGCCAGACCAGCTTGTAAAAGCCGATACGGGCCAGCACAAATCGCAGGCCCCCGGTCACGAAAAAGGCAATCACCATCCAGGCCAGCAAGCTGGGAATGTAGACGCCGTAAATATCAATTTCACCGCTCATTGGGTGCTTCTCTTTTCATATGTGTTTGTGTCTGGCTGCATGGTGGTGGCTCAGAACGCAGGTACTTGCTGGTAACCAGGTGCGCCCGGGAACAGGCTGACCCGCAATTCCACCAGCGCGTGCAGTGCCTCGCGGGAGGCATGATCCGCCCGGCCAATCACCAGGCTCATGGCATCATCAATCCGAGCGCGCAACGTTTCAGGGGCGTGGCGGTGCCGGCTGTTTTCAATACGGGCCTGATAATGGCCGGCGACGCCACCCAGCACCGCGTCGATGGAGTGGCGATCCAGATCGGACAACCCCAGCTCGTCACGCTGCAGTTCCAGGGCGCTGTAACCCACACGCAATTCGGTAAAACCATCGCTGTAACTATCGTCACCGCTGGCAGCCAGACGCGGCACCAGTTGGCCCAGACGGTCCAGCATGCGTGAACTCAGGCGGGCGTAATCGCGGGCGTCTTCGCCCCCTGCGGTGTTGGCCAGATCGCGCCAGCTGGCGTGGACCAGACGGTGCGTTGCAAGCTGTACGCCAAACGGGCGCGTCACCAGTGTCCAGATCAGCGCGAACAAGGCACCGGCGGCACCGGCCAGGTTGCCGTTGAAGAACGCTGTGAAGTTAGCGTCGTACGCGCCTTGCAGGCCGAGGAATGTCGCGGTGTTTACCGACAGCAGCATGGCAATCATGTTGAAGCGGGGCAGCGGAATCAGCGTTCCGATAATCAGGAACGGCACCGCCAGCAGCGCCACCAGCATGACAAAGTCGTGCGAGGCCGGAATGATGGCAAACAGCATCACCGCCGACAGCGCGATACTCACAATGGTCCAGACAAAAAACAGCCGGATAAAGGGCGCCGGTTCATCCATTGCCGCAAAGAAACACGACGCCACTGCGCCCAGCGTGACCGCGCCGGCACCATCTTCCCAGCCCATGCCGATCCAGATCATGCAACCGGCAAAAATAGAGACTGAGGCGTTCACCGCGGAAAACAGCATGATGCCGTGGTCATAGTGGCGCGCGCCGCCCATGACGTCCCGGCGGGTATATACCGGAACCCAAGGCTGAACGTTAGCCTGGCCGGATAACAACTGTTGCAGGTGCAGACAGTCTTGCCACAGTTCGATCAGCGTGCCCACGCGTGAACGCATGGTCCGGCCCAGCGCGCTGCGCCACTCGCTACTGTGCACAATGGTCTGGCCCAGACGTTCGACTTCTTCTTTCAGGCGTTCGCCATCTTCCGGCCGCGAAGCGGGGGAGAGAATCCACTGCGTGACATCGTGCATCAGCGTATCAATGCCCTGCGGCAGCGCCTGATTGTTGGCGCGCAGTTCCTGCATCATGCCGCTCATGGACGACAACACCGGCAGCAACATGCTCATGCGGCCACGCAGGGCGCGGGCATAGTTCACGGTGTCGGCGGTATCCGGGTCGTAAGCCAGCTGGCTGATCAATTGATCCAGCGCCAGGATATCTGCAGCCAGGCGATGGCGGCTGACCGGATGCACGCGCTGATCTGCCGCCGGGGTCAGCGTATCGGCCGCCCAGGACGCCGCATCACGCAACCACGCTGCGGTACGGGCGCTGATCACCGGCGCCACCTTGCCCGGAAAGATCAACCCGGCAACGACGCTGGCGCTCAGAATCCCTACAAGGATTTCCTGCGTCCGTGCGCTGGCAATATCAAACACATTCTGCGGCGCGTTGACCGCGGGCAGGGCGATCATGGGCAGCGTATAGGCGGCCAGCATGAAGACATAAGCGCGCGGGGTGCGATCCAGCAAAGAGATATACAGTAGCGTGCCGGTCCAGGCCCCGATGGCCGCGGCCAGCAGTACCGGCGCATTGACCAGCAATGGCACCAGTACCACGGCGGCACTGGCGCCCAGCATGGTGCCCAGTACCCGGTAGAGTGCTTTGGAGCGGGTAGCGCCGGTCAGCGGATGCGACACCACGTAGACCGCCGCCATCGCCCAGTACGGACGTGGCAAACCCAATGCCAGCGCAATATACAGGGCCAGCATCGAGGCAAAAAAAGCTTTGAAAGAGAATAACCAGTCTCTTGCGGTGGGCCAGTGCATCATGATGGCCTCACGCTTTGTCTGACTGGGTGTTGCTGGCTGCGGCGGCTTCAATCGCGCCAAAGACCCGCAATGTCGCCTGGAGATCTTCCTGGCTGATGTTCTTGAGTACCTCAGCCCGCAGGCTGATCAGATCCCTTTCGATATTTTCGCTCATGGCCCGCCCCGCCTCAGTCAGCCACAACGTATTGGCGCGCCGGTCTGCCGGATCTACCTCGCGCCTTATCAGGCCCGCTTTGGCCAGCTGGTCCAGCAGACGCACCAGCGACGGGCTCTCTATTCCAACATAGTCAGCTAATGCAACCTGGCGTACCCCTTCGCCCAGGCGGCCGATGAACAGCAGCGGGGTGGCACATGCGGCGGAAACGCCATAGACCGTGACAGCATCCTGTGAAACCTGGCGCCAGTGGCGGCCTACTTGCAACAGGGAGCTGGTCAGGGCGAGGCGAAGTGTATCGAGATCATCCATGGCGTAAAAGTTACCATGGGGAATATTCGTTAGCAAGCTAATAATTGGCCGGTAAGGCGTGATGATTGTCCGCTAAATTGAACAATGATGACCATGGCTGGTTAGATTAGCTTGTCATCACTATGGCTGTTCAGCATATCAGCCATCCGGGCAGTGATCTTGACCATATCCGCTTCGCTGCGGTCGATACCGTAAACCGAGAGGGGAAAGTTGAGCGGTTGCTGGTGCTGCCAGATTTGCTCGTGCGCCGAAGCGGGCAGAATATGCGCCGGATCACCGACAGCGACCCAGCCGATCGGCACGTGTTCTCCGGCCAGTACGCGCGTCTTGATATGCACTACGCCGTGAATGCGGATTTCACAGCCTTGTTCCAGCTGCGCACCATGAAATACAGCGGCACCGGTGGCGATGAATACCTGATCTGCCACCGTGCAGCCCACCACATGCGCGCCCGGCCCGACGAGGCAAAAGTTGCCCATGCTCAGCGAATGCGCTGTTGTACTGCGCAGTACCGCGTTCTCCAGCACGATGCATTGTTCCCCGATGCTGATCTGTCCGCCTTCTGCAATGATCTGCGCGCCGTACATGATGCGGCAGTTGGGGCCGATGCTGACATCGCCACAGATCACGGCGTTGGGGGCAATCCAGGCCGTTGGATGAATGCGGGGAGAGCGGCCAGCGTGCGCGATCAGCATAAAGGTTCCGTATCAGGTGGGCGGGAAGGGTGCCTTGATTACTGTAGCTGATGTACTGCCGTTTGATGCGGGATCGTGACGGGAATGACGGGCAACAAAAAACCCGGCACAAGGCCGGGTTTTGTACGCCTCTGTAAAATTACACAGGCGTGATGTTCGAAGCTTGCTTGCCTTTCTGGCCGGTCACTACATCGAAGCTGACCTTTTGACCTTCTTGCAGCGACTTGAAGCCGTTGGAGTTGATCGCCGAGAAGTGAGCGAACAGATCTTCGCCACCATCGTCAGGAGAAATAAAGCCAAAGCCCTTGGCGTCGTTAAACCACTTAACCGTACCGGTTGCCATTACCTAAGATTCCTATGTCTTGAATTGAGCATGCGCTCAAGAGCTATATCATACGCAACGTGTATGCCTTGTACAAACGTCTGGACACGTAACTGCGTCATAACTGCGTCATTTAAGGCGAATCTATGACAGGCGGAAGGTATTTTGACCGTCAGAGAGGGCATTTGGCGCCCGAAGGTGCACGCATGACAATAAAAAAGCCTGCAAGGTGCAGGCTTTTTTATTGTCGCAGCCGCGTGATCAGGCTTGTTCAGCGTCACCTTGAACGGCTGGCGTGGCCTCTGCAGCGGGTGCAGCAGCGGCGGCCTTGACTTTGGCTTGCGGTTTGGCGGCCTGGATAATGCTGGCGGCGTTCTGTTTTTCAGACTCGGTGATCTCGCCGTCGGGCTTGCCCTTCAGGTTGAACCGCTTGCCACCGCGGGCCAGTTGTTTCTGATAGGTCAGGCGGGCGCAGTGCTGGCTGAGCGCGCGTTTGACAACAACGGCATCAAAGTGCGGCAGGGCAGCGACCAGCGTATCCAGCGTGCCAATGGCCAGTGGGCGGTTTTCGCGCAGTACCGAAAAACGGCGGTACATTTCCTCGTTGATCATTTCGAGTTGTTTGCGCTTGCTTTGCGTGCCAATGGCTTTTTGCAGGGCATCGCCAAGGGAAGAAGAAGACATGTTCGGTACTATCGGGTTCCTGATTGGCGGCAGCATACCGCGCCCGCCGTGCGGACTCAATGCCGAGTGCGCTGGCAATGCTGCTTTGTGGCCAATTTTGATGATTTTTTGATAAAAGGAGCGCTTTGCCCGACCACAAGGCGGGCTGTCGCTCCTTGCTTGCACACTTCAGGCTGCTTGCATGGTGGCCAGCAAACGCTCCGGATGATGGCGTTGTGCCGCCAGCAAAAACACATCGGTAACCTGACGTGCTGCCGTCAACAGCGCCGGAAAACGCGCCGCATCCTGTTCATCCAGCCAGGCGCTATAGCTGTTCCACAGCGGCAAGTCCTGGTGCTCGGCCAGATACCGCGTGGCCGCGTGCAAGCGCTCATCGGCAGAGGTTGCCACCTGGCGCAACTGGCCACGGGCGCTCTGACGCAGGATTTCCAGTATATAAACCGCGCCGCCGAGCCCTTCCGGGTCGATGGCAGGGATTTCTACCGCCGCCGGCACGGGCAAGCCCAGTTGCGCCAGGTCATGCAAAAGCGCCGCTTTGCGTGTTCGTACGGCCCAGTCAGGCACTTTGCGCTGGACATCCGCCGCCGCCAGGTGGGCTTCCAGGGGCAGCAATGCCGCAGCGTGCGCCGTCAGGAACGCGCTGTAGCCAGACAAAGTGGTCAGGGCAAAGCCGGAGAAAGCCTGATCCAGTGCTTCGTGACGGTCGGCCGTAGCCAATTTCAGATCGATTCTGGTCGTCATGTCGTCCTCTTGCCGCATCCAGTTGATTGCACAGCACAATTGCTGCAATGCAACGTCGTGACGGGGACTAACACTATAGTCCAGTTTCTGACCATCGATCACTTTCACGTATATATTTGTGTACAACACGCCCGGATTGTGGTTGCGATCATGTTGTTGCCAACTGGCGTGAGGCACGCGGTTTACGAAATACCAGCCAGTTGCCGGCCATGACCAGCATCACGCCGGCCAGCGCGACCGGCGTCCAGTGGTAGCCCTCCATCCACGCTGAAATATTCAGCGCCACCAGCGGAAACAACACCGTGCAGTACGCCGCTTTTTCCGCGCCCAGCCGGCCCACCAGCATCAAATACGCTGTAAAGCCGATGACTGAGCCCGGGATGGCCAGCCAGAGCAGGGCGCCCAGATAAACCGGGCGCGTATCCAGCACAAACGGCACGCCAGCCGCCACACCGCCCAGCAGCAGGACCAGCGCCCCGAACAGCATTGCCCACGCGTTGGTCTGCGCGGGTTTCAGTCCTTGCGCCTGCAAGCGCGCAGACAACAGGTTGCCCGCAGAAAAACACAGCGTGCCGGCCAGCGACAGCATCAGGCCCAGTACCGTTGCGCCGTGATCATGGGCGCTGGCGAACTCGGGCGAGAACAAGGCGACAAGGCCCATCAAACCGACAACCGAGCCGGCGATCACATTTGCCGCAATGGCGCGGCCCATGAAAATGCGCGCATTGATGGCATTCCAGAGGGTAGACGTGGAAAACACCACGGCTTCCAGACCGGTCGGGATATAGCGGCTGGCGTTGTAAAAACACAAGAAGTTGACGCAGAACAGGCACAAACCCTGAATCGCCACGGTACTGATGGCGCTGCGCGGCGGCACTTTGAGTTGACGGCGCCAGGCCAGCAGGCCAAACAACACAATCGCCGCCAGCCCGAAACGCCACGCAATCGACAGCGCAACCGGAGACGGGCCCAGTTGAAGCTTGATCGCAAACCAGGTTGTTCCCCAGACGAAAACGACCACTAAATATAACAATGCATTCATGATCCGCATTTCAAGGTGTTGAACTGCGCTTTATTCAACCAGCCTGGCCCGTCCGGCACTTGCAGAATCTTGCGCTTTTGTCGCGCCGAGATGCGCGCCCGGACCGGAGCCGCGTAATATTCGCAGCATGATCATGGATACCGCATCGCTCAAGCAGAATGTCTTTACCACGCTGTCGCACTCACGCGCGGCGCTGGAACAGGCGGGGGATCTGGGCGACGGTATGGCGGTGGCTCGCTGGCACAACCAGAACGATGCCACCCGCTATCGTGGCCCCGGGCATCACACTGTCTCGCTGTATCTGGCGGGCGGTTATCAGACCTGGCGGCGCGACAAACCTGGCGTGTACGGCGCGCCGGGCCGGCTGTGTGTGTTGCCGGATGAGCATGAGTCGGAATGGGTCATACAGGGCGATCTGCAATTCATGCATCTGTATTTCTCACCCGCCCAGTTCGCCCACGCGATCATTACCTTGCTTGATCGCGAACCCCGCAGTGTGCAACTGCATGATCTGACTTACGCAGAAGACCCGGTGCTGGCGGCACTGTGCGGACAGATCTCGCAGCAGAACTGGCAAGATGCCAACGCGCGGCTGGCGGCCAATGAACTGGCCCATACCGTTCTGGCGCACCTTGTCCAGGTACATAGCGGACGCCGTATTCACCTGGCCAAAGGCGGGCTGGCACCGCATATGCGACGCCGTTTGCTGGAATATATAGATAGTCATCTGGACGCCACGCTGACCCTGGGCGAACTGGCTTCACAGGTGGCGCTATCAGAGTTTCATTTCGCCCGGGCTTTCCGGGACAGTTTTGGCATGCCACCTCATGCCTGGCTGACCATGCGCAGACTGGATCGCGCACGGCAGCTCTTGCGACACAACGATCTGCCATTGGTCGATGTTGCTGCCGCTTGCGGTTTTGCTGATGCCAGCCATTTCAGCAACCGCTTTCGCGCCGTTCTGGGCGCAAGCCCGTCGCAGTATCGCGCGGTACTAAGCAAGTAAAAAACGGCTTTACACCACACAACCTCCCGCAGACACACCGTCATGGTGAACGGCTGATTTATTGCGCCCGTAATCACTATTGCCGTTTGTCATATTTAGCATGCGTGCTTAGACATGTACCTTGCAAAGAAAGGTACATCGCTATACGATGCACTCATCGTATCGTGTATTGCACGGTAGGCTGGCATACAAGGTAGTGCCAGCAAGAGGAGTGGCGCATCGGCGGGCACTGTGGCCGGTCAGATGCAACCGATCAAAAGCCGCAGTAACCGTCGTGAACTGGAGCAATCAAAATGAAACAACAAGCATTCATGTCGCAACTGGAATCAAGCCTGGCTGGCCTTGCTCAAGCGGATGTCGAGCAAATCCTGGCGGACTACGCCGAATATTTCCGCGCTGCCGCCCAACTGGGCCACAGCGAAGATGACACCGCCGCAGGCCTGGGCGACCCCAAGCGCATCGGTCGCGACCTGCGCGTGCAAAAGCTGTATGGCCAATGGCAACAGAAACACACCATCGGCGGCCTTGTACGTACGGTTGTCGCCATCGCCCGGCTTGGCGCGCTGAACTTCCTGCTGGCGATCCCGTTCATGATTTATCTGACCGTGCTGACCGCAGGCATCTTTATCAGCAGTGCGGTGGTGGCGGGGGCGTTGGTCGCGCTGATTGCCGTGGGCGCGCATGCGCTGTTTGGTGCGCCGACGGTCAAATTGACGGATGCAACCGGTGGCACCGGTGATCTGAAGGTGGTCGCTCTGCAGCAAGGTGCGCCCAGAAAGGATCTGTACCGCTTCCGTAATGACGATGTCGAAGTCCAGTTGCAAAGCGGCGACCAGGTCGAGTTGACCGAACGCAGCGGCAAGGTCACCCATTTGCTGGCGCGTGATGGCGAACTGGTGACGGCAGATACCCCGCCGGCCAGCCTGGACCATGGCTATCGTATTGCCCAAGGCAATCTGCAATCGGTGAGCGTCAAGTCAACCGACGGTGAAAACGTGGTCTGGAGCCAGGACAGCAAGCTGGGCCGGATCGACTGGTACGCCCTGAACCACAACGGTATTGATGCCACGATCGTGACCCCGCGTACCGGTGCCGACCACGTTGCCATCACCATCAACGACGGCCAGATCCAGGTGCGTGTCCCGGCCGGTCACCATCAGACTGCCCACGTACTGCGCGCTTCGGTGGGTGTCTTGTTGATCGCCGCACTGGTGCTGTTTGTCCTGATCAAGCTGGCCGTCATGACCTGGCGTGGCGTGGTGCGCTACGGTCGTGACCAGATTGCCCAGATCCCGTTGCATCTGGTGTTCTGATCGCTCGCCAGTCAGCTCCCCGTGTTGGTAAGTCCTGGGCCGGTTTTGCACCGGCCCTTTTTTATTGTGTTGGCTCAGCCGGCTGCCGGTGGGGTGGGGGGGCTGCCTGGCGCGTGCCCCAAAACGGGTCAGGTTTGGCTGAATATTCACCAGAATGTGAATCTTCACTTGCCTGAGTGGTCGTTTCTGCCGGTTTCCATGTATTCCGAACCGGTTGCAGCGCTCCTAAAATTGCGTTAGCGCGATGGGGCAATGCCTTTGACATAAATGCCCCACGATGCACTGAAAAGTCCAGCACCGGAGTTGTGCTCCCGCCATCAAGGACAGGTGGTGGCTGATCTTTATCAGAACCAGAAAGTAACAAGGCAATCCCGTGCCGGGTGCGCAGCCTGCCTGCGGCCCGTTTTACCCGTAGTACTGAGGAGTTCGAAATGCATACAACCGCCAAGAGCCATCAATATGGCAAGGCGCTGACGGTATTGACGTCGCTGTTTTTCATGTGGGGCCTGATCACGTCGCTGAACGATATTCTGATCCCCCACCTGAAAGCCATCTTCTCGCTCACTTACCTGCAAGCTGCGCTGATCCAGTTCTGTTTCTTCACTGCGTACTTCGTGGTGTCTTTCCCCGCCGGCTTCATCATCCGCAAGATCGGCTACAAGCGCGGTATCGTGCTGGGCCTTGTTACGGCCGGCCTGGGCTGTCTGTTGTTCTATCCGGCTGCAGGTGCACAGTCGTACCCGTTCTTCCTGTCGGCACTGTTCATTCTGGCTGGTGGCATCACCATCCTGCAGGTGGCTGCCAACCCGTACGTCACCGTACTGGGCCGTCCGGAAACTGCATCCAGCCGTCTTAACCTGACCCAGGCGTTTAACTCGCTGGGCGCAACGCTCGGTCCTTTGCTTGGCGCCGTAACCATTCTGGCTGTCGCAGCACCGGCCGCAGGCGCGCAAGGTTCCGCCGCTGCCCAGGCCGCCGCAGTGCAAACCCCGTATCTGGTACTGGCTGGTCTGTTGTTCTTGCTGGCGCTGATTATTGGTCTGGTTCGTCTGCCGGTGATCAAGGAAGTCGAAGGGGCGGATGAAGCCACCCGCGCCAAAGAAGAACGCGTTCACGGCAAGAAGAGTGTCTGGGAATTCCGTCACCTGGTGCTGGGCGCGGTGGGTATCTTTGCTTATGTCGGCGCAGAAGTCGGTATTGGCAGCTTCCTCGTCAGCCTGATGGGTCAGCCGCAAATCGCCGGCCTCTCGCCGGAGTCGGCCGGTAAATATCTGTCTATTTACTGGGGCGCCGCCATGGTCGGCCGTTTTATCGGCTCCGCGCTGATGACCAAAATCAACCCGGCCCGCATCCTGACCGTCAATGCACTGATCAATGCAGTATTGATTGGCGCCGCCATCGTGGCGGGTGGCAAAACCGCCATGTGGTCGCTGATTGCAGTAGGCCTGTTCAACTCCATCATGTTCCCGACCATCTTCTCGCTGTCGCTCAAGGGTCTGGGCAGCTACACCAGCGAAGGCTCCGGCATTCTGTGCATGGCCATCGTGGGTGGCGCCATCGTGCCGGTACTGCAAGCTGCGCTGGCCGACCACATGGGCATCCTAGTCTCGTTTGCCGTACCGCTGGTTTGCTATCTCTATATTGTGCACTTCGGCGCACGTGGCCATCGCGAGATGGTCGGCAAATCCAGCCCGGCTGAACGTCGTGCTCCGGTGGCGCAAGGCGCCTGATCTATCAGTAATTGATAGAGGCCTTTCTGAAAAAGGAGGGCCAACAAACAAAAAACCGCTCGAGAGAGCGGTTTTTTGTTTGTTACGCCTGTATTTCGTCGGCCGTTTTTGCGCTGGATAACTGATAAGCGCATGCTCGAACCCTTCGCCCCAAAATTCCGGATTTACCTATTTCCTTTTTCATCAACGACTTGAGTGATCAGGTCAGGAAATATTGCAGGAGGGTGTTGACGGGTGTCGGGGAGGTCCGTATAGTTCGGTTTCTCCGCTGCAGACACAACAGCGAAACAGCGAAAACGAAGAGTCTAGCAGGTTTCGTAGTGGATGTGGCAA
>NZ_BMLX01000009.1 GCF_014645535.1 Silvimonas iriomotensis | reverse complement strand
TTGCCACATCCACTACGAAACCTGCTAGACTCTTCGTTTTCGCTGTTTCGCTGTTGTGTCTGCAGCGGAGAAACCGAACTATACGGACCTCCCCGACACCCGTCAACACCCTCCTGCAATATTTCCTCTTCTTGTCCATCAAAGTGCTGATTTGAAAGCGATCTTTTGTGACAAAAAGATTTCCCGCCCGGTTTGACCTGCTTCTACCCCCTGTATCTACGCCCTGTTAGCGCCGCTGTGCCGGCCGTTTGCACCACATTGGCACATGTCTTTGCGCGCACCGGCGCTATATATCTATCTGGATGTACGTAATCAGTCAGTCCTGATGACTTTGCGGTCTGGCTGGAACGGCGTTTGCTTTTATGGATTCATCCAACGAGCAAGGAGCCAGTCATGGCCGGGCAATATGCGTGGGAATCAATCGATGTACATCTGTTGCGCGTGCTGCATGCGCTGTTGACCGAATGCAGCGTGTCCAATGCCGCGCGCCGGCTTAACCAGTCGCAACCGGCGGTGAGTACTGCGCTGCGGCGTCTGCGTGACATGCTGGGTGATCAGTTGCTGGTGCGCAGCCGCAATGGCATGACGCCGACTGAACGCGGGATGGCGTTGCTGGAGCCGGTGAAGATTGCCCTGCAGCAGATCGAGACCATCGCCATGCAGCAGGTGAAGTTTGATGCCGCCCAGTCCCGCCGCATCTTCAACATTGCAACGCCGGATTATCTGAATGCCACGCTGATTGCCCAGATCGTCGCCCGCTTGCGCAAACTGGCGCCGCAGTCGCAAGTGGCGTTTCACTCGCTGGGGCAGGATTACGATTATGTGCGTGCGCTGGAGAACGGTGATCTGGATGCGGTGATTGGCAACTGGCCGCAACCGCCAGAACATCTGCGCATGCTGCCCTTGTTTGAAGATGAGGTGGTGTGTCTGATGCGGGAAGATCACCCGCTGGCGGGCCGCAAGCTCACCATCACTGAATATGCAGAAGCAGAGCATCTGGTACCCAACCCCTATTCTGTGGGTCAGCGCGGGGTGATTGATCTGCATCTGGCGCGTGAGCGACTCAAGCGCAATGTAGTGGCTTACGTGCCCTACTTTAATCTGGTGCCTTATCTATTAATGCAGACAGAGATGATCTTCTCTGGCCCGCGCATGTTTGCCGAGTATTTCTGCGACCACATGCCGCTGGCGATGTCTCAGGCGCCGATCGAGTTTCCGCGCATGCAGTTCTATATGTTGTGGCATGACCGCAGCCATCATGGCGAGGAATGCCGCTGGTTCCGCGAACAGGTGGCCAGCGTGGCCCGCAGCTATGGCGCCAGCATGCTTGAAGCACGGGCCAGACAACTGGCTGCGGCCTGACTTAATGATCCGCAAGACGCTGGGCCAGACGCAGGGCTGCTATGCGGTCGATCTGGTTCAGCGCTTCGGCCATTTCTGCGGGCGCGTCATGCGCCAGGCGTTCCTGCATGCGGGCAATGATGGTGGCGCGGTCCAGCCCACGCACGGCAATCACAAAGGGAAAGCCAAACTTCTGTTGCCAGGCCGCGTTGAGCAACTGGATCTGCGCGAACTCCTCCGCCGAACATTGATCAAGCCCGGCGCCGGCTTGTTCTGACCGGGAATCCTGCGTGAGTTCGCCACGCACCGCCGCGCGACCTACCAGCTCAGGGTGGGCGCGAATCAGCGCCAGCTGCTGATCTGCGCCGGCTGCGCGCATGCTCTGGCTCAAGGCCGTCTGCAAAGCCGCCACGCTGGTAAAGGGTCTGGCTTGCCAGGCATCGGCGGCCACCCAGGGCGAGTGCTCATACAAATCGCCCAGGGCAGCGACAAACTCTGGCTGCGAGAACGTGGATAAACCGGCAAGAGTATAAAGGGTGGCCATGGAGACTCCGGGTCAGGCGTGCCGTGTTGTTCAACTGTATGAGACACGACCCGGCTTCAACAAGGTGATGTCGTTTATAGAGTTCCTGTCTGCCGCCACATGAGCGCGCCAGTGCCGCCACGCCGCGCTATCTGGCCGCAGGCATAGTCGTTATGCACCGCAGGGGGCCCGGCGATGCCGCGCCGGGCTTCTATAATCGACTACGTCTCCTCACGGATCTGGCAGGCATATGGGCAAGCTCTCGGTTCATGTTCTGGATACAGCGCACGGCCAGCCGGCGGGGGGCATGCGCCTGCGCTTGCTGCGCATTACCCCGGCGGGCCCGCAAAGCGTGTTTGAGGGGCATACCAATAAAGATGGCCGCGTCGATCAGCCGCTGTTGAGCGGCGATTTGTTCACCGCCGGTGTCTATGAACTGCAGTTTGAAGTCGCCGCCTATTTCAGGCTGCAGCGCGTGGCCCTGCCCGATCCTCCGTTCCTGGATATTGTTGTGCTGCGTTTTGGCATTGCCAATCCGGCTGCAGGCTATCACGTGCCACTGCTGGTCTCGCCGTGGAGCTACTCCACCTACCGCGGGAGCTAGGCGCCGATGGATGCCAGCTACGTGATCGAATGCGCGTCCATGCTGTTGCGCTGGATGCATGTCATCTTTGCCATTGCCTGGGTGGGCTCTTCTTTTTATTTCATCTGGCTGGATAACAGCCTGAAAGCGCCGGTTGATCCGGTCTTGATTGAGAAAGGCGTGGGCGGCGAATTGTGGGCGGTGCATGGCGGCGGCTTTTATAACCCGCAAAAATACCTGCTGGCCCCCCGCCAGTTGCCGGATGAACTGCACTGGTTCAAATGGGAGTCTTATTCAACCTGGTTGTCCGGCTTCTTTTTGATGGGGGCGCTGTATTACTCCCAGGCCGGGGTTTACATGATCGACGCCAACAGCGCGATCCAGACGCCAGGCGCCGCCGTGCTGACCGGGATGGCCACGCTGGTGACGGGCTGGCTGGTGTACGACGGGCTGTGCCGCTTGCTGTTCAATCGCAGCCCTTTATTGTTTGGTGCGATCTACTACGGCTTTGTGGTCATCACGGGGTTTGTGCTGTGCCATTTACTCTCTGGCCGCGCGGCGTTTTTGCATGTCGGGGCGATGATCGCCACCACGATGAGCGCCAATGTGTTTTTCTGGATCATTCCGGGCCAGAAAAAAATGGTGGCCGCCATGCGCGCCGGCCAGACCCCGGAGCCCGTGCACGGCAAACGCGGCAAGCAGCGCAGTGTGCACAACAACTATCTGGTGTTGCCCGTCATCTTTTGCATGCTGAGCAACCACTACGCATTTATATATAGCGGCCCGCAACCGGGGCTGACGCTGGCGGTGCTGCTGCTGGCGGCGGCGCTGACCCGGCATTTTTTCAATTTGCGGCACAAGGGGATCTATCGCTGGCAATACCCGGCCGCGGGGCTGATCCTGCTATTGGCGGTATTCATCACCCACGCGCCCAAAGCGCAACCGACCACCGCCCAGAGCGCACGCACCACCACGCTGGTAGATATCCGCCCGATCATTGCCGACCGCTGCATGGCCTGTCATTCAGAAAAACCCACCCGGATGCCCAGCGCCCCCAATGGCATCAAATTTGATACGGACGACGCCGTGCGCGCCAATGCGCCCAAAATCTTCCAGCAGGTGGTGCAGATGAAAGCCATGCCACTGGGGAACCTGACCGGAATGACCGACGCCGAACGGGCGCAGTTCGCGCAGTGGTTCAAAGACGGCGCCAGATGAGCGACTGGATCAGAACAGCGCCGCCAGCACCATGACAAGGCCCAGCATGGACACCACCCAGGCCAGCGAACGCAGCCAGGGTACGCCAAAGGCATAGAGCGGCAGATAGGCCACGCGCGCCCAGAAATAGATCAGGCAGCCCCATTCAGTCTGGGCGGATTCCCGCGCCAGGACATGCGCCAGCAACACCGCCGCCGCAAAAAAGGGCCAGGTTTCCATATAGTTGCGCTGCGCCCGCGCCAGCCGCCCGGCCAGGCCCTGTTGTGGCTGGCCTTCATCCCGCGGGCCGGCAGTCCACATGACGCCCTCGGATTTGAGAATCACGCAGGCATACGCCATCAGATAGACAAGGCCCAGCGCGATACTCCAGACCAGCCATTGCAATTGCAGATTCATCCGTGCTCCTTGTTCATAAGATGACGTCAGACCTGTCCGCCAGGCCGACAGGTGCTGCGCCGGACCGCGAAACGCAGCGCCGCACGCCATACTGTTTACAGGCGCGGCGTGTGCCGCAAGCGGAAAAGGAAAAAGCCATGTTGCTTGAAGGTTCCTGCCAGTGCGGCGCGGTCAGTTTTACCGTCCAGTGCCCGCATCCCCTGCCTTACCAGCGCTGCTATTGCAGCATTTGCCGCAAAACCCAGGGCGGCGGCGGTTATGCCATCAACCTGGGCGCGCTGGCCGATACGCTGGACGTGCACGGTCGCGAGCACATTCGCATGTATCACGCGCGGGTGAAAAATCCGGAAGATGCGCGCACGCATATCAGCAGCGCCGAGCGGCATTTTTGCGGCGAATGCGGTACGGCCTTGTGGGTGTACGACGCGCAATGGCCAGAGTTGATCCACCCGTTCGCTTCGGCCATTGATACGCCCTTGCCCGCCACACCAGAAACCGTGCATATGATGCTGGAATTCAAACCGGACTGGGTGGTGGCAGATATCAAGCCGCAGGATCAGCAGTTCCAGCGTTATTCCAGCGAATCCATTGCCGAATTCCACCAGCGCGTTGGCGGCGTGTCGTCAGATGAACCAGGCTAAGGCAGAAGTTATTTGCACACCCAGCCCACCGACAACACATAGCGGCTGCCGCCTTCCACCCGCGTCACGCTGTGCTCGCACGCATCCGGCCGGAACAATTTGATGCGGCGTGACGCATAGATGGGCGTGGCACAGACAAACTCGCCCCCGGCGCGCGGCGCTTTGAGAATGATGTTCAGCCGGTAATGACGGCCGTCCTGCACCGGATCGGTATGCGGTGGAATATGCGCGCCTTCCGGATAGCGGATCAGATAGCTGTCAAACGGAATGGGCCAGCGCGCGGTGAACAGCAGCATCTTGTCGTAACCGGAGCCCTGCCGACCCCGCTGCCAGCGAAAAGCGGTAGTCAGGTAACTGCACCAGCGCGCCCGAAGGGTGGCCCCGATCAATGTGCGCGCTGCCCCATGATGTAGGTTGCCGCCACGCAGCGCTCGTCGCCCAGCGTGGTCAGCGCAAACAGGCGCTCGGCCAGCGTGCGGGCGCGCGCCATGCGAAACGCCAGCTCCGGCGTGGCATCCAGTTTGAGGACGATGAAGTCCCCTTCCCGCCCCGGCGCGAAATTGCCGATGACTTCATCCAGATAAAGCGCCCGCGCACCGCCCAGCGTGGCCAGATACCAGCCGCGCATGGGAGACAACGGGTGATGCCGCGCCTGCGAGACCTTGTAGGCCTCGGCCAGCGTGCGGATCATGCTCAGGGAGGTGCCGCCGCCCACATCCGTCGCCAGCCCGACGCGAACTCCGGCGCCTGCCACGCTGTGGTAATCGAACATGCCACTCCCCAGGAACAGATTGGATGTCGGGCAGAAGGCCGCCGCCGTGCCGCTGGCCGCCATGGCCGCCTGTTCACGGTCGGTCAGATGAATGCAGTGCCCGTAGATCGTGCGCGGGCCGGTCAGGCCGAAGTGTTCGTAGACATCCAGATAATCGCGCTGTTGCGGGAATAACTCGGCTACCCAGGCGACTTCCTTGTCGTTTTCTGCCAGATGCGACTGCACATGCAGGTCTGGCTTTGAGCGATACAACTCGCCGGCAATGCCCAGTTGTTCCGGGGTGGAAGTCGGCGCAAAGCGTGGCGTGATCGTGTAGCGCAGCCGGCCCTTGCCGTGCCAGCGGCTGATCAGGTCTGCGCTGTCCCGGCCCGATTGTTCCGCGGTATCGCGCACTTCGGGCGGGCAGTATCTATCCATCATGGCTTTGCCGCAGAGCATGCGCAGTCCGCGCTGCGCCGCTTCTGCCATAAAGGCATCGACCGATTGCGGATGCACGCTGCCAAAGACCGAGGCCGTGGTTGTGCCATGCGCCAGCAAGCGCTCGATCACAAACTTTGCGGTAACGCGGGCGACGTCCGGATCAGCAAACGCGGCTTCAGCCGGGAAGGTGTAATCGTTCAGCCAGTCCAGCAGGCGGCAACCAAAAGAGCCGATCATGCCCGCCTGAACGTAATGCATATGGGTATCGACAAGGCCTGGCAAGATCAGCTGGCCGCTGTGATCCGCCCAGGTTGCATGCTCACGCGCGGCGGCCGGGATCTCGCCCAGTTGTTGCCAGTTTCCCGTGCCTTGCACGATGCCGTCCGCCAGCCACAGGTAGCCGTCGTCCAGATACTGGAACGCCTCCGCATCCGGGTACTGCGCGGGGTCCTGCAGAAAATGCAGGATGCTGCCACGGACGATGAGATGAGCGGGAGATGCCATATAGATATGATAGTTGGATTCGGGTTGTCGTGGGCGCGATCAATGCCGCCCGCACGCACGGGGCTGATTCACACGCGCTCTGAGGATTGATTCGGCGGCGGGTCAGCCAGGGTGTGATCATTGGATGTATGCGCCAGCCGCCGGCCCAGCACCCGTCTTCGCTCCCGCACTTGCAACAATTGCGCGGCCACGGCAATGGCAATGGCGGCAGGCTCTTTGGTGGTGATGCCGGGCACGCCGATCGGGCAGATCATTTCTTTGAAGCGCGCCACCGGCACGCCGCGATCCCGCAGGCGATGCTCGAAAGTAACCCTTTTGCTGTGCGAACCAATCATGCCGAAGTAGTCAAAATCATCCCGCTTGAAGATGGCCTGGCACAGTTCGAAATCCAGCGCGTGGTTATGCGTCATCAGCAAAAAGCAGGTGCCGGGCGCTGCGGCGGCGATATCGGCCTGCGGCGTATCGGTGGCGATGCATTGCACGTTATCGGGCCAGATAGCCATGTCGCCAAACAGCGTCTCGCGCTCATCAATCCACTGCAGTCTGATGCCCAGCGGCGCCAGCACATGCACCAGCGCCGCGCCGACGTGGCCCGCGCCGAACAACATGACGGTAAACGGGTGCGGCAACCAGGTCTGCGTCAGCGACCAGGCTTTCAGATCCCCTTCCAGCGTGGTCGTTGCGCTGTGATCCGTGGCCGGCACGTTGTGCCAGTCCGAACCCTGACCAGTGCTACGTAACTGCCGCGTCACCACTGCGCCCTCGCGTAGCGCCAGCGCCCGTTGTTGCCATGCGGACGCCTCTGTCGCGCTGATGCGTTCCAGCGCCAGCCAGACCACGCCGCCGCAACACTGACCCAGTCTGGCGCCCAGGCTGAAACGCAACAGCGCCTGCTGCGGGCCGCCTGCCAGCAGCACCCGCGCCATGGTGATGGCTTCCCATTCCAGATGGCCGCCGCCGATGGTGTCGTGCGTATCGGCGGGCCCCACCAGCATGACCGTACCGGCATCGCGCGGGGTGGAGCCCTCGGCCCGGGCGACAGTCACCAGCACTTGATCGTCGCCCTGCGCCAGCCGCCGGGCGAGTTGCTGCATCCAGTGGCTCATGCGCCCTCCCGCCCGTGTCTGAGTGCGCGCAAGATGCTTTCCGGCGTGGCCGGAGCCACCAGGGGCGGGCGGCTGCCCGGGCCACACGCGGCGGCGACGGCATCGCGCACCGCAAAAAACACAGACAGCGCCAGCATGAGCGGCGGCTCGCCCACGGCTTTGGAGCGGTAGATGGACTCCTCCAGATTCTCGCCGTCAAACAGCGCCACGTTGAAGACTTCCGGCACATCAAAACCGGTGGGGATTTTGTAGGTCGACGGCGCATGGCTATTCAGCCGTCCGCGCTGGGCACCGGCTTGCTGCCAGCACAATTCCTCGGACGTCAGCCAGCCCATGCCCTGAATAAAGCCGCCCTCGATCTGGCCGGTATCCAGCGCCGGGTTAATCGAGCGCCCGACATCATGCAAGATGTCGGCGCGCAAGACTTTCATCTCGCCGGTCAATGTATCAATGGCGACTTCGCTTACCGCGGCGCCGTAGGCAAAGTAAAAGAACGGGCGCCCGGTGCGGGTGGCCGGGTCCCAGTGGATTTTGGGTGTGCGGTAATAACCATCGCTCCATAACTGGATGCGTGCGGCATAGGCGCGGCGGGTGATATCGGCAAAATCTTCAGAAAACCCGGGCGCGTAGACGCGGCCATCGACAAAGCGCACCTGCTCTGGCTGGCATTCACTTAACTGGGCGACCAGCGCTGCCAGTCGGCCACGGATGGTCATGGCCGCTGCATGCACGGCCTGGCCGTTGATGTCAGTCCCGCTGGATGCCGCCGTGGCCGAGGTATTGGGCACCCGGGAGGTATCGGTTGCGGTAAAGCGGATGTCGGCCACGGGCAGGCCGAATACTTCGGCCACGATCTGGCGGATTTTGGTGTACAGCCCCTGCCCCATTTCCGTACCGCCATGCGTGACCAGCACCGTGCCATCGGCATACACCATGACCACCGCGCCGGCCTGGTTGAACAGCGTGGCGTTGAACGAGATACCGAACTTCACCGGCGTCAGTGCCAGCCCGCGCTTGATCACGGGGCTATTGGCGTTGAAGGTCGCCATGGCTTTGCGACGGGCGTGGTAGTCGCTGGTCTCTACCAGTTGCGCCAGCAACTGCGGCAGGATGTTGTCCTCGACAGTCATGCCGTAATGCGTCACGTTGCGTTCGTGCCCGGCGGCCGGGCCGTAGAGATTACGCTGGCGCACCGCCAGTGGATCAAGCCGCAAGTGGCGCGCCACGTCATCCATGATGCTTTCAATCATGAACATGCCCTGCGGGCCACCAAAACCCCGGAACGCCGTGGCGGAAACCGTGTTGGTCTTGCAGCGCAAACTGCGAATGGCCACGGCGTCCAGGTAGTAGGCGTTATCCAGATGACACAGCGCCCGGTCATTCACCGGCCCGGACAAATCGGCCGAAAACCCGCAATTGGACGCCAGTTCGATCTTCACCCCCTGCAGCAGACCGTACTCGTCAAAGCCCGCTTCCCAATGACACTGAAACGGATGCCGCTTGCCGGTGATGGTGATGTCGTCGTCGCGATCCAGCCGCAATTTCACCGGCCGCCCGGTCTGCCAGGCCAGCAGGGCAGCCAGACAAGCCCACTGGCCCGATTGCGATTCTTTACCGCCAAAGCCACCGCCCAGGCGCCGGCATTCCACGCTGACCTGATGCGAGCGCCAGCCCAGCGCATGCGCCACCAGGTGCTGCATTTCGGTTGGATGCTGAGTGGAGCAATACACATGCAGGCTGTCATCGGGCCGGGGCACGGCATAGGCAATTTGCCCTTCCAGATAAAAATGTTCCTGCCCGCCCACTTTGGCAAAACCCGTCAGGCAGTGCGGCGCGGCGGCCAGCGCGCTGGCGGCATCACCGCGCGCCATCTCTGCCGGCGGCAACACCCAGGACTGCGCGGCAATGGCTTCGTCCATGTCCAGAATCGCCGGCAGCGATTCGTATTCAATCTTCGCCAGCCGCACCGCGCGGCGGGCGACCTCATGCGAGCGTGCCGCCACGGCAAAAAGTGGTTGTCCGTAAAACTGGATGTCGTTGTCGGCCAGAATGGGTTCATCGTGAATCACGACGCCACAGTTGTTGGCGCCAGGAATATCACTGGCCATGATCACCGCCTGCACGCCCGGATATGCGCGCACGGCATCCAGCTCCATGCGGATCACCCGGCCGTGGGCAATGCTCGACAGGCCCAGCGCGGCATGCAGGGTTCCGGTCAGTTCCGGCAAGTCATCGGTATAGGCCGCCGTACCGGTGACATGCAGCGTGGCGCTTTCATGCGGCAACGACTTGCCGACCTGGGTGCCTGCGGGTGGGCCGGGATCACGCTGCATGTTCATGCGCTCACCTCATGAATCTGGCCAAGGCGGGTGATCGCGACACCGGCGCCGGTTTCCAGCCAGAAACGGCGCAGCAGACTGGCGGCGATCTCTTTGCGGTAGTCGGCGCTGGCGCGCAGATCAGTCAGTGGCTGGTAGTCATCTGCCAGCGCCTGCACGGCGGCTTCGGCGGTATCGGCATTCCAGCGCTGCCCGATCAGCGCCATTTCTGCGTTGGGCGCGCGTTTGGGCGTCGCGGCCATGCCGCCAAACGCAATGCGGGCATCGCCAATCAGCCCGTGCCGGTCTACTTGCAGCATGAACGCACCGCACACGGCAGAAATATCCTGTTCGTAGCGTTTGGAGACTTTCCAGGTGCGGAACAACCGGCCCTGCGCCGGGGCATCGGGCACGCAGATTTTCTCCAGAATCTCACCCGGTTCCAGCGCGTTTTGCTGATAGCCCAGATAAAACGCTTCCAGCGGCAATTCGCGCCGGTAGTCGCCGCCCCACAAAACCAGCCGCGCTCCCAGCGCCATCAAGGCCGGCATGCTGTCGCCAATGGGCGAGCCGTTCACCACATTGCCGCCCAGTGTCCCGGCATTGCGTACCGGTACCGAGGCAAACCGCCGCGCCAGCTCCAGCCATTGCGGCTCTTGCTGGATCAGCGCGGCAAAGGCATCAGCCAGCGCCACGCCGGCGCCAATCTCCAGCCCTTGTTCCACGGTTTCAATGCGTTTGAGTTCTGCGATCTGGCCCAGATAAATCACGTCGCCCAGTTCCCGCAATTGTTTGGTCACCCACAAACCGACATCCGTCGATCCCGCCAGCAATTTGGCATGCGGGTGCTCGGCGCGGAGCAACAGCAACTCGCTCAGCCGGCGCGGGGCAAAAAAGTGATGGCCGTGCGACTGATAATGCAAGGGCGGCAACAAAGCCAGCCTGGCCAGCGCCGACAGAATCGGCGCGGTATCCAGCGCTTTGCGCGGCAAGGCATACGCCGCCTTTGCGGCATCCAGAATCGGCCGATAGCCTGTGCAGCGGCACAGGTTGCCAGAGATCGCATCGGTGATGGCCTCACGCCCCGGGCAGGTGGGCGCGTTCTGGTACATGGCCCACAGGCTCATGACAAAACCCGGCGTGCAGAAACCGCATTGCGAACCATGGCATTCGACCATGGCTTGTTGCACCGGGTGCAAATGCGCCGGGGTGCCCACGTCTTCAACGGTAAACAGCGCTTTGCCATCAAGTGTCGGCAAGAACTGGATGCAACTGTTGACCGCGCGCAGACGCAACTCGCCATCAACTTCTTCGCCCAGCACGACGGTACAGGCGCCGCAATCGCCTTCGGCACATCCTTCCTTGCTGCCGGTGCAATGCATGTCCTCCCGCAGGTGCTGCAGCACCGAGCGCGTGGGGACGGCGTTATCCACTTTGTGGATCTGCCCGCGATACCAGAACTGGATGGCGCGTGTATTCATGAAACGGGTTCCGCCCTTGATGTGAGGGAATGGATGATTTCAATCTAACACTTCATACCGCGATGACTGCCCCGCCAGGGCGTATAACCGTTATTCGGTTGCGGGCATGTGTACGACCGCTCGCGGAACCACCTTGCACGGTGTCACTGGCGCCGGCTGCCGCCCGGGACGATGCTGATGATCAGGCCCGCGGCACCACAGGCCGCTCAAGCCATCACACCAGCACGGTTTTTCTGTTCGCTGCACGATACATGTTTGCGCCAGCAGGACGAATTTTGCACACGCGTCAATCCGCCGTTGCCACAATGACGGATGCATAACCATTTCATAAAATACACCTTGATCAATCAGGCCGGCAGTCGTAGCCGGAACAAAGCATGACGAGCCCCGCCTTTCTTATCGCTGTGACGGCACTGCTCAACTTCATGATGCTGCTGGTGCTGATGTCGTTGCGTCGCAGCGGCCTGCCCGGCGTGCGTGAATGGTTGTGGGCCAATGTGCTGGAACTGGCCGCGCTGGGTTGCTATCTGGCTTCGCCGCTGGGGTTTGCGTTCATTCCCATCGTGCTGGGCAACGCCTTGCTGGGCGCGGCGATCTGCATGTTTTATGCCGGTTGCCGCCGCTTTGCCCAGCTCAGCGTGCCGGTGCGCCCGCTTCTGATCAGCCTGGTGGTGTACACGATTATTCTGGGCGCGCTGCGTTTTTACGTGGATTACTTCAATCTGCGCGTGGTGGTAACCTCCATTTACCATGGCACGCTCGATGTCATGATTGGCTACACCATCCTGCGCCATCATCCCAAGACCCGCTCCACCCACGGCCATGACTTCACCGGTGGCTTTGCGCTGGTGCTGGCCCTGGCGTATCTGGCCCGCTGCGTGCTGTATCTGCTGCACCCGGAGCTGAAATACTGGTTCACGGATTACTCGGCGCTCAATCTGACCTTCCTGGCGCTGGGCGCAGTGGTGATCCCCGGCCTGACCATGGGCGCAGTGGTCATGGCCCATGACGCCATCTTGACTGCATCTGAAGAAGTGGCCAGCCGCGACTTCCTGACCAACGCACTCTCACGCAAGGCGTTTATCGAGCAGGCCACGCGCCAGATGGCCACGGCGGCGCGCAGCGGGCGGCCGGTATCGTTGTTGCTGCTGGATATCGATCACTTCAAATCCATCAATGACCGTTTTGGTCACGCCGTCGGCGACGAAGTCCTGCGCGATTTCACGCTGATCATGCACAGCGCCCTGCGCGCGGCAGATTGTCTTGGCCGTCTGGGCGGGGAAGAGTTCGGCCTGTTGCTTTACGGCGCCAGCCCGGCTGAAGCGCGGTCTATCTCTGAACGCCTGCGCGCACTGGTCGAGGCCAATACCATGCGCATTGGCGATAACCTGGCCTCTTACACCATGAGCGGCGGTCTGGCGCACTGGTCGGTTGAAGAGAGCCTGCAAGAACTGACGCTGCGGGCCGATACCGCGCTGTACCAGGCCAAAGACGCCGGCCGCAACCGCATTGTGGTCTCGCAACCCACCGCCCCCACCACCCCGCCCGAACACGAGCGCTGAGCCGGTAAGCGCCGGGCGCCGCATGCTATATTGCGGCGTCACCCCCGTCTGAGCCCGCCATGCCCGTTCAACGCCCCGCGCCTGCTTATGCCCGCATCAAGGACTACGTGCGGCGGCAGATTGAAACTGGCGCCTGGCCCGCTGGCAGCGTGATCCCGTCCGAACATGACCTCGTCAAACAGTTTGGCGTGTCCCGCATGACCGTACACCGGGCACTGCGTGAACTGACGGCAGACCAGTTGCTCTCCCGGGTTCAGGGCGCCGGCACGTTTGTGAACGCCAAACGCTACCAGTCCACGCTGATCCAGATCAGGAGCATTGCCGCTGAAATAGAAAGCCGCGGCGACGTGCACAGCAGCGCAGTATTACTGCTGGAGCGCACCACCGACCCCGCTGCCCTGAGCACGCTGGGTCTGACCGGCAATGAGTACGCGTATCACTCCTGTATTGTGCATTTTGAAAACGGCGAACCGATCCAGGTCGAAGACCGCTACGTCAACCCGCACCTCTACCCGCGTTATCTGGAGCAAGACTTTGCCCAGCTCACGCCCAGTGATTACATGACGCGTGAGGCCCCGCTGCAACGCGCCGAATACGTCATCACCGCGCGCCTGCCCGATGCCGGCATCCGCCAGCACCTGCGCATGCTGGCGGGCGATCCGTGTCTGGTCTTGCAGCGGCGCACCTGGGCGCATGAGCAGATCGCCACCGATGTCACGCTCTGGCATCCTGGCGCCCGCTTCCAGTTTTCCGGATCGTTCTGATCCGTTCTGCAAACCAGCGCCGCCGCCGGCCAGACCCCGGCAGCACCATTTGCCAGATCACCGCCACGCCCGGCAGCATCCCCGGTAAAATAGCCGCCTTCGCCGGTCACGCCCTGATTGAACAAACACCCCCATGAATCTTGATCACCTGAACCCGCCGCAACGCGCGGCTGTGAAATACCTGGACGGCCCCTGCCTTGTGCTGGCGGGCGCGGGCTCAGGCAAGACCCGGGTGATCACGCAAAAGATTGCTTACCTGATCACCGCAGCGCAGATGGACGCGCGCAATATCGCCGCCATTACCTTTACCAACAAGGCCGCGCGTGAAATGAACGAGCGGGTCGGCACCTTGTTGCCACCGGACAAACTGCGCGGGCTGACGGTGAGCACGTTTCACTCGCTGGGCATGCGTATCTTGCGCGAAGAAGCAAAATACCTCGGCTACAAGCCGCAGTTCTCCATTCTGGATAGTGGCGATCAGTGGAAGATCATCTCTGACATTCTCACCACCACCGACAAACAGCTGATCCGCACCACGATCTCGCGCATTTCCATGCTCAAGGCGGACCGCGTCTCGCCCGATAAAGCCTTGCTGGGCGCGGATTCTGAAGGTGAACTGCATCTGGCCAAAATCTACCGCCAGTATCAGGACACGCTGCAGGCCTATCAGGCTGTCGACTTTGACGACCTGATCCGGCTGCCGGTGGATCTGTTTGCCCAGGAAGAAGCGGTCTGCGCCAAGTGGCAGCAGCGGCTGCGCTATCTGCTGATCGACGAATACCAGGACACCAACAACACCCAGTACGAGTTGCTCAAGCAACTGACTGGCAAAGCAGGCAAGTTCACTGCCGTGGGTGACGATGATCAGTCCATTTACGCCTGGCGCGGCGCCAATGTTGAAAACCTGGCGCTGCTGAAAACCGACTTCCCCAGCCTGGAACTGATCAAGCTGGAGCAAAACTACCGCTCGGTTGCGCGCATTCTGAAATGTGCCAACGCGGTGATCAGCAACAACCCCAAATTGTTCGAGAAAACGCTGTGGTCTGATCTGGGCATCGGTGACCCCATTCAGGTCATCGAAGCCAAGAGCGAAGAAGCCGAGGCCGAGATGGTGGCCATGAACATGCTCAACCACAAGTTTCTGAACAACACCAAATTCAGCGACTACGCCGTGCTGTACCGCGGCAACCACCAGGCGCGGATCATCGAGACGCAACTGCGCGAGCATCGTATTCCCTACGTCATGGCGGGCGGCCAGTCGTTCTTTGACCGGGCTGAAATCAAGGACGTGTTGTCGTACCTGCGGCTGATTGCCAATGAAGACGATGATCCGGCGTTTATCCGCGCCATTACCACGCCCAAACGCGGCGTCGGCAATGTCACGCTGGAACGCCTGGGCGCCTATGCCAACCAGCGGCAGATTTCGCTGTTTGCGGCCGCGTTTGAAGAAGGCTTTATCCACCAGGTTCAACCCCAGCAATACGAACCGCTGCAAACCTTCTGCGAATTCATCAACCGCATGCAACCACGCGCGCAGCGGGAAAACGCCGGCTCGGTCCTGACCGAACTGTTGCAATCCATCGATTACGAAACCTGGCTTTACGACAGCGACGACCCCAAACCCGCTGAAGCCAAGTGGAAGAACGTGCAGGACTTTGTCGGCTGGGTCACCAAACACGGTGAAGACAAAGGCAAGAACCTGATCGAGGTCACGCAGACCATCGCACTGATCACCATGCTCGAAGGCCGCGACGAAGAAGAAGTAGACGCCGTGCGCATGTCCACGCTGCATGCCTCCAAGGGTCTGGAATACCCGCATGTGTTCCTGATTGGCTGCGAGGAAGATATCCTGCCGCACGCCAACTCGATTGAAAGCGGCATGGTGGAAGAAGAACGCCGTCTGATGTACGTGGGCATCACCCGCGCCCAGCGCTCGCTGACCATCAGCTATTGCGGCAAGCGCCGCCGCGCCGGCGAGTGGCAGATTGTCGAACCCTCCCGCTTCTTGCGGGAACTGCCGCCCGATGAAATCCGTGTCACCGGCCGCCTGGCCCCGGACAATGGCCAGAACCAGGTCACCAAAACCGAAGGCCGCGCCACGCTGGCCGGGTTGATGAACAAGCTGGGCAGCATGGGCTGATACTTTCCCGACGTGGGAAAGCGGCAGCAAATGTGCAAGAATATCGCAACAGCATATGAGTATCCGTTGATACAAAGCTGCCAAGCCGCTACATAGCTGTTACATTGAAAGCATTGGTTTTACCCATTCAAAGCCGCCGGCGGACACGTCCATGAATTCTATTGTTTCCAGCGCCCTTGTTGCCTATGCCCCGAGTCTTGTGACAAGCGTGGGCTCCCTGCCCGTGCGCGCGGTGGCTGAAACCGTCGGCGCGGCTGCAACCGTCGTGGGTACTGCGGTTTCGGCCATCGGGAGCGGGGTGTCTGCAGTGGGCAGCGGCATCAGCACCATTGGACGGGCGATTGATACCTATGTCTGAGCAGTGATGCTCCCCCTGAAAAGAACCGGCACTGGCCGGTTTTTTTTATGCAAGGTGCCCAGGCCTGATCGTGAACTCCTGCTAGTCGACACCTCAATGAAAAAGCCCCGCGTCAAAAGTCGCGGGGCTTTTCATGCTGTAACGCACAGCGTGCGCTCAATCCTTCTCAAACAGCGCCATCGATTCCACATGGCCCGTGTGCGGGAACATGTTCACCACGCCGGCGGACTTGAGCTTGTAGCCCTTCACGTTGACCAGCACATTGGCGTCACGCGCCAGGGTGGACGGGCTACAGGACACGTACACGATGCGCTTGGGGCCGTGCTCGGCGCTGATGGATTTCACCAGTTCCATGGCGCCATCACGCGGCGGGTCGATCAGCATTTTGTCGAAGTGGCCCAGTTTATCCAGCCATTCTTCGGTCATTTCAAACAGGTTGGCCACCTTGAAGTCGGTCAGGTGTTCCAGCTTGTTGAAACGGGCGCCTTCAAAGGCGCGGTCGACCAGTTGTTGCAGGCCTTCCATGCCCAGCACTTTGGCGCCACGGCGGGCAATCGGCAGGGTGAAATTACCCAGACCGCAGAACATATCGGCAATGACTTCGCCCGGTTGCGGGTCCAGCAGACGCATGGCGCGGTCGACCATCACGCGGTTCACGGCGTGGTTCACCTGTGTGAACTCGGTCGGCTTGAACGGCATGGTGATGTTGTATTCGGGCAGCTCGTAAGTCAGCGCCGGGGCGTCTTTGGGGTACAGCGGGTACGCAGTGTCCGGGCCCTTGGGTTGCAGCCAGATCTGCACTTTCCACTGATCGGCATAGGCCTTGAAGTGGGCTTCGTCGTCCGCGGTGATCGCATCCATATTGCGGAACACCAGCACCGTGACGTTCTCACCGACAGCCAGTTCAATCTGCGGCATGCGGTTGTAAATAGACAGCTTGCCGACGAGTTCACGCAGTGGCACCAGCTGGTCAGAGATGAACTTGGGCAGTACGTGGCATTCGGTCATGTCGGCAATGAATGACGAGCGCTTTTCATGAAAGCCGACCAGCACCCCGCCCTTCTTGGCGACATCACGCACCGACAGGCGCGCGCGATGGCGGTAGCCCCATTGCGGGCCGTAAATGGCCGGCAGCATGGTTTCAGCCTCGACATTGCCGATCCGCTCCAGATTGTCTTCCAGCACGCGCTGCTTGGCGGCCACCTGGGCGGTAAATTCCATATGTTGCATGGAACAGCCGCCGCACACGCCAAAGTGCGGGCACTTGGGCTTGGTGCGCATAAAGCTCTCGGTGAGAATCTGCATGGCCTGCGCGTTCTCGAAATTGGGCTTTTTGCGATAGGTGTTATAGGTGACGGTTTCGAACGGCAACGCACCATCGACAAAAATGGTTTTGCCTTCGACGCGGGCAACGCCGTGACCTTCGTGGTCCAGTGATTCAATCCGGGCTTGCGGCATGAGGTATCCAGGAACTGCCTGACAAAACAGACGATTATACCTTGCCCGGCCGCCTTGTCTTTACCGAACGTGCCGCCCATAAAAAAACCGGAACGCCGGTTCCGGTTTTTTCAGCTAGCACCGCCCGTGCAGGCTGGCGGTCAGAAGCGCAGGTTCTTGGGCAGCCAGTCGTCACGCGGGGGCATGTCGCCACTCTTGCTGAAGGCAATGCCGTCTGGCTTGACCGGCAGGTAAATCCGCCCTGTCAGCTTGTAGCTGGGCACTTCATCGCCCTTGAGCGCGCGCAGCTGTTTGACCAGTTGCGCAATATTGCTCACCACCTCGATATGCAGGGTGACTTCGCCCAGCGCCGGAATGGTGACCTGTTCGTTGGACACGCCTTGCGCCATTTCAAAGCCGTTGACCGACAAACGCGCGTCCAGGCCCGATACAGCGACAGAAATATTGTTGGGGTTTTGCACGGTCAGCGCCAGTACAAAGCGCTGCTGGAAGAACGTGGCGTCCTTGAGCGTGAAACCCGCCAGCGAGATGCGCGGCTTTTCCCAGCTCATCGGCAAACCGCTGCACCCGGCCAGCGTCAACATCAACAGCGCCAGCATCACCCCGATCACACGGCGCATGTTGGTTACTCCCCGGCCAGCTGCTTGAAGCGGTCGGCAATATCGCCTTCCATGGGCAGCGCGCCTTGCACGTCGGCGTGAATCACCGCGATGGTGACGTCCGCCTCGGCCACGACTTTGCCATTATCGGCCCGCACAATGCGTTGTTCGACAATGGCGTGGCGCTCGCCCATCGGGCCGGAGCGGGTTTCCACCACCAGCAGGTCGCCCATGGTGGCCGGCCGCTTGTAGCGGATATCAATACGGCTGACGACCAGCGCGTACTGCCGTTGCATGAACCACTCAAGATCGCCGTGAGACTCCATCATTGCCCAGCGCGCTTCTTCCAGAAACTCAAGGTAGCGCGCGTTGTTCACGTGGCCATACAGGTCGAGGTGGTACCCACGAACCTTGATCTCGGTACGAAACGGCATTGCAACTCCGGGCAAAATTGTTATGTGTATTCGCTGTGAACGTCAGCACATCTGAATGCGGGAACCAATCCATAGAGCATCTGCTCTTTGCTTAATCCCGGCCTGTTAGGGATAATCCCAAGACCATCGGCAACCCATACTTACACAAAAACCAGCATCGCTCCAGATGGACCTGCGTCACTCCCGACCTTTCCGACTTGTGCTTTTGCTGATTGCGGCCCTGATCGCCGTGATCGGCATTGTGCCCTGGTTCGTCCAGGCAGATTTTGCCCAGGCAGCCCTGGCCGCACAAATGTCGCATGATACCCAGCGTGCACTTTCCGTGCAGGGACGCACTCGCCTTGTCATTTTGCCGCGCCCGGCGCTGCTGCTGGACAAGGTCACGCTGAGCGAGCCGCGCCATCCGGACCAGATTTTTGCGCAGGCCGATCACGTACGGGTCGAACTCTCGATGTGGCCGCTGTTGCGATCGCGCGCTGTGGTTGTGCACCGGCTGGATCTGGACCACCCGCAGGTGCATATCGAGCGCCAGCCCGATGGCACCTACAACTTTGATGACCTGCTGCAAAAACGCGATAGCGGTACCGGCATCAATTTCGATATCGACCGGGTGGCTTTCAATGATGGCGATCTGGTCTACCGCGATAACGGTCTGAACGAATATTTCCGCCTGGCCCGCCTGCAATGGCATATGGACAAGCTGGGCGATCCAAAAAACGGTGAGCTGTCGCTGGAAGGTGATCTGCAGATCGGCCCCACCCACGCCGTGCAATGGCGTGGCCGGATCAAGGGTGCGGCGGCCATGCGTTACCACGCGCAGGAACGGCGCCTGCTAGTGGCGGACCTCAAACTCAACCTGATGCAACAAGGCGACAGCGCGCCCGCGCTGCGGATCTCTGATGCCGAAGTCAGCGTGGCCGGCAACCTGGTTTATGGCTGGCAACCCCTGCGCCTGAACGGGGGCGATCTGCATGTGTCGGCATCCGGCAAACGGGCGGACCAGCACTGGACCGGCGAGCTGGATCTGCCGGACATCCGCGTGGCGCGCAATGTGCTGTCGCTGGACAAGCTCAAGCTGCAAGTCGATATGAAGAGCCCCGGCAATCACCTGACGGCGAACATGAAAGTGCCACGTCTGGCCGGTGCACAAGGCGGGTTGCTGCGTGCCGACAACGCCAGTATCGATGTCGTGCTCGATAGCCCTGGCCAGAAATTGACGGCCCAGTTTGTCAGCCCGCTGGAAATGCAGGGCGGCGCGCGGTTCTCTTTGCCCGCCTACAAACTGACCGGCAGCTATAGCAACACGGCGCTGCCGCGCGGCGAGATCGGCCTGCAACTGACCGGCACCAGCACACTGGATCTGCGCTCTGAATTTCTGCATCTGGCCAGCAACGGCCAGCTGGATCATGAACCGGTGTCGATGAGCCTGGGCGTCAACGACTTTGTGCAGCCGGAATATCAGTTCGACTTCAATATCAGCCGGCTTGATCTGACACCGTATTTGCCGGTGGTGAGTGAAGGCGCGCGGCAGGTTGATCAAAGCAAGGACATCGACTTCACCTGGCTGCAGCATGCCCGCGCCCAGGGTCAGGTACGCATTGGCGAGCTGGTGGTCAAGAACCTGCATGTCGACGACATCGCCATGAACTTCAGCGCACGTGACCGCAAGCTGACCATGGACCCGCTGCAGGCCACGCTGTACGAAGGCCGCCTCTCTGGCAACATGCAGATCGATACTACCGGTGACATGCCGGTTTTCCGGGCCCGCCAGCGCCTGACCGATACCAATATCAACACCTTGCTGGTCGATGTACTGGACACCAGCCGGTTTGAGGGGCGTGGCCAGGTTGATCTGGATATCTCTGCCCGCGGCACCTCGCTGGAAGACCTGCGCCGCACCACCAACGGCAACGCCCACCTGCAACTGAAAGAAGGCGCGATCCGCGGGATCGACGTGGAAGCCTTGCTGCGCAATACCAGCAAGCAACTGGCGCTGCTGGGGTCAGAGGTAACACAACCGTCCGACAACGACGCCCGCACCCGCTTCACCCAGTTGCAGGCCAGCCTGCAGATCAAGGACGGCGTAGCCCGCAACAATGATCTGGCCGTGGGTACCGGCGTGGTCAAGCTGACCGGCAGCGGCGCCATCAATCTGGGCCAGGGTTATATCGACTACCAGATGCAGGCCTCGACCAGTTCCCGCCTGCCGGAACTGGCCAGTCTGGCCGGCCTGACCTTGCCCATTACCTTGTCTGGTCCGCTGGCCTCTCCGGATTACCACGTTGACTATGCCAGCGTGAAAGAACAGTTCATCGCCCGCCAGAAAGCCGCGGCAGAGAAAGCCGCCGCATCCCGCGCTGCCGCTGCCAAAGCCGCGCAAAAGCAGAAGGGCAAACCTGCCCCGGCTGCACCCACGCCACCCAAAAAGAAATAAGCCGTGACCGCCCCGTTTGCCGAACGCCTGCTTGCCTGGCATGCCAGCCATGGTCGTCATGATCTGCCCTGGCAAGTCAGCGACCCTTACCGTGTCTGGTTGTCAGAGATCATGCTGCAGCAGACCCAGGTGACCACCGTTATCCCGTACTACGCGCGTTTTCTGGCGCGCTGCCCTACGGTGGCAGACCTGGCGCAAGCCCCGCACGATGACGTGATGGCCCTGTGGGCGGGCCTGGGTTATTACACCCGCGCCCGCAATCTGCACGCTGCGGCCAAAAAAGTGATGACAGACTTCAGTGGCGTGTTTCCGCACACGCCAGAAGACATCGCAACGCTGCCTGGCGTCGGCCGCTCCACGGCAGCGGCCATTGCCGCTTTCAGCTTCAACACGCGTTCTGCCATTCTGGATGGCAACGTCAAACGCGTGCTGGCGCGCTGGGCCGGTATTGACGGCAACGTGGCCAGCAAAGCCATCGAAACCCGCATGTGGGATCTTGCGCAATCCTTGTTGCCTGGCAGTGCCGATATGCCGGCCTATACCCAGGCCATCATGGACCTGGGCGCCACCGTCTGTACGCCCAAAAAACCGGCCTGCCTGACCTGCCCCATGCAGGACGACTGTGTGGCGCGCCGCGAAGGCCGCCAGCTGGAACTGCCTGTGCCCAAACCCAAAAAGAAGATTCCGGAACGCCAGACTGTCATGCTGATGGTGCACGATGGCGACCGCATCTTGCTGGAGCAGCGCCCGCCCACCGGCATCTGGGGCGGTTTGTGGGCTTTGCCGGAAACCACTTCCACACTGGAGGCAGAGACCGACTTTGCCACGCGTTACGGCATGCATATTGCGCTGGAACCGGCATTGCCGGAACTGGTCCACGTGTTCACGCATTTCCGGCTGACCATTACGCCGCAGCCGGCACGGGTGGTCGGCGCCAGTGCGCTCAAGTCGGACCTGACGCGCTGGTTTACCCGCCAGGAGGCGCTGGCGGCTGGTATTCCCACCCCTTTGCGCAAGCTCTTGTTGCTACCGTCTGTATAAGCAATTTCCTATTTGCTTAATAAAGCCGATAAACTTACAAGTTATGCTGACGAAGTGTAGTGCCTCACCCGGCAATAGTGGTTATGCTGCGCTCCAGACTGAACGGTCGTGTGAAACAGCATGATCAACAAAAGACCAGAAATCTCAATTGCAACAATGATGTAGAAGTCCCTCAAGGATGGGATATGCGTGAACAAGCCTGGGATATCGTGATCGTTGGCAGTGGCCTTGCGGGGCTTTCCCGCGCATGGGTTGCTCACCAGCGAGGCCTGAGCGTGGCGCTGCTGGAAAGCGGCTCCGGTGATCGCGCGCCGGCAGAAGCCGGTCTTATCCTGCAAAAGGGCTTGCCGCCGCAGTTGCTGCCGCTGGATCGTCCTGCGCGTGAGCGCTGGCAGCGGGTTCCGGGTGGCCACGAAGAAGCCGCCGGCGTATCGCTGTTGCAACGTGATGAACTGGAAGCGCGTGTCCTGCGCGATTGCCTTAGCGGCGTTGCCCGTCTGGCCAACAGCCCGCTGCCAGGTTTTCCGCCGTGCAGCGAAGCTGAACAGATCGACCTGGGCGCCGCGCTGCGTACCCTCAAATGCTGGTTGTCCCAACGCATTGATTACTTCCCTGGCCGCACCATCCTCGCGGTCGAAAAAGGCTGCGTATACACCCTGAACGGCATCATGCGTGCCGACCGTGTGGTGATTACCGCCGACGCCTGCTCCCACTGGCTGCCGCAGTCCTGGCCGGTTGATGACGACACCACCGGCAATGCCCGTGTCGAGATCATTGACCTTGAGCGCACCATGGCCTCGATCATGCACGCCGCCACGCCAGGCCTTGCCGCCCAGCACTAAGCCGGCTCACCACCCGCTGTTGACCTGATGCCCGGCCTGCCGGGCATTTTTGCGTGGGCATCGTTATGCCGGTTGTCACGCGAATCCGGTATGCTTGCGGGTTTGATTCGCACCTCATTACTTGAAAAGGACACGCGCCATGCCGGTCAATCTGCCAGCACTCGATCCGTCCAGCCTGCACCCCGTCGCCGGGGTAGAACTGGGTATTGCTTCTGCCGGTGTCAAAACACCGGGCCGCAAGGACGTATTGGTCATGCGACTGGCTGAGGGCAGCCGCGCCGCCGGCGTGTTCACGCTGAACAAGTTCTGTGCCGCCCCGGTACGCCTGTGCCGCGAGCATCTGGCCGCGCGCGGAGATATCCGCGCCCTGGTGGTGAACACCGGTAACGCCAACGCCGGTACCGGCGTGAATGGCATGGAACGCGCCAAAGCCATCTGCGTGGCGCTGGCCGGCCAGATGAACATCGCCCCGGAACAAGTGCTGCCGTTCTCCACCGGCGTGATTCTGGAGCCGCTCCCGCACGAGAAAATCATCGGCGCCCTGCCCGCCGCCCAGGCAGACCTGGCCCCGGCCAACTGGGCCCAGGCCGCACAAGCCATCATGACGACCGACGTCGCCCCCAAGGCCGCCAGCCGTCAGGTACAGATTGGCGGCAAGACCGTCACCATTACCGGCATCAGCAAGGGTGCCGGCATGATCCACCCGAACATGGCCACCATGCTGGGCTATGTCGCGACCGATGCGGCGGTATCGCAAGCGTTGCTGCAAAAGCTGGTGTCGTTCACGGCAGATCGCTCGTTCAACAGCATTACGGTGGATGGCGATACCTCAACCAACGATAGCTACATCCTGATCGCGACCGGCCAGTCTGGCGCGGCCGAGATCACCGATGAAGCCAGCGCCGACTTCGCCACCCTGCGCGACGCGGTGCTGGATGTGGCGCAGACGCTGGCCAAAGCCATCATCCGTGATGGTGAAGGCGCAACCAAGTTCATGACCATTGATGTCGAAGGCGGTAGCAGCCGCGAAGAATGCAAAGCCGTGGGTTACGCCATTGGCCGCTCGCCGCTGATCAAGACTGCCTTCTTTGCCAGCGACCCCAACCTGGGCCGCATTCTGTGCGCAATTGGTTACTCGGCCGTGCCGGATCTGGACGTCGACAAGCTGGAAGTCTGGCTGGGCGATGTGCTGGTGGCCAAAGACGGCGGCCGCGCCGCCAGCTACACCGAAGAGCAAGGCCAGCGTGTGATGAAAGAAGCCGAGATCACCATTACCGTGAAGCTGGGCCGCGGCGCAGAAAAAGCCACCATCTGGACCTGCGACTTCAGCTACGACTATGTGAAGATCAACGCCGACTACCGTAGCTGAGCGTTGTTTGACCCCACAAAAAAGCCCGGCATTGTCCGGGCTTTTTTGTTTTGTGCATCTGGTTATATGCATGGATTGCGACGATCCGCCTGGTTGTTTTTATATTCATAAATATCATATTAAAAACAATTTAAATTTCCATTAGTTATATTTATCCTGCTTGCAGCGCTGCGCCCTGGCTGCAAGGGGCAACGGCCTTCAAGTGACCCTCTGCCACGGATAAATCATGACTGCGCAACCCAATTTCCTGGTCATCCTTGCTGACGACCTCGGCTTTTCCGATATCGGCGCGTTCGGTAGCGAAATCGCCACCCCGCATCTGGATGAACTCGCCTATGCCGGCCTGCGTTTTACCGACTTTCACACCGCCTCTGCGTGCTCACCAACCCGGGCGATGCTGCTCTCTGGCACTGACCACCACCTGGCCGGGCTGGGCACGTTTGCCGAAGTCCTCACGCCGGCCCACGCCGGCAAGCCTGGGTACGAAGGCTATCTGAACGACCAGGTGGCCGCGCTGCCGGAAATATTGCAGGACGCGGGCTACCACACGGTCATGGCCGGCAAGTGGCATCTGGGCCTGACGCCCGAACGCAGCCCGCATGCACGCGGGTTTGATCGCTCGTTTGCGTTGCTGCCCGGTGCGGCCAATCACTATGGCTTTGAGGCAGAGATCTCGGCCGACCAGATCCCGCGCCTGTTGAAAGGCACGCGCGGCCTGTATGCCGAAGACGGTGAATACGTCAAAACCCTGCCGGATGATTATTACTCCAGCGACTACTTTACTGACCGGTTGCTGGGTTATCTGGCCGAGGCTCCGGCCGGCAAGCCGTTCTTCGCCTACCTGCCCTTCTCTGCCCCACACTGGCCACTGCAAGCGCCGGATGAACTGATCGCCAGATATGCCCACCGTTATCACGCCGGGCCCGATGCTCTGCGGCTGGAACGTCTGGCGCGGCTCAAGGAACTGGGCTTGATCGATGCCGATGTCGAAGCGCATCCGGTGATTGCCACCAACGCCGAGTGGTCTGCCCTGACCGATGAACAAAAAGCGTTCTCTGCCCGGACCATGGCCGTTTACGCCGCCATGGTCGAGCGCATGGACTGGAACATTGGCCGGGTGATCGAACAACTCAAGGCCAGCGGCCAGTTTGATAACACCGTCATCATTTTCCTGTCTGACAACGGTGCGGAAGGCGCGCTGCTGGAGGCGCTGCCGGCCTTCGGGCCCAATCTGCAGCAAGTCATCGATACGCATTACGACAACAGTCTGGCCAACCTGGGCCGCGGCAATTCTTATATCTGGTACGGCCCGCGCTGGGCTCAGGCCGGTACTGCGCCAGCGCGCTTGTATAAAGCGTTCACCACCGAGGGCGGCATTCGCGTGCCGGCGCTGCTGCATTACGGCAAGCTGGCCCGCCAGCAGGCCATCAGCCATGACTTTGCCACGGTGATGGATATCGCCCCGACGCTGCTGGAGCTGGCCGGTGTGACGCACCCGGCGCCCCGCTTCAAAGAACGCGAAGTGCTACCGGTGCGCGGTCGCTCCTTGCTGCCTTATCTGCAAGGGCAAAGTGCGAACGCGCATCCGCATGATCATGTCACCGGCTGGGAGCTGTTCGGGCGCAAAGCCATCCGCCAGGGCGACTGGAAAGCCGTGTTCATTCCGGAACCGGCCGGCCCGTCGCGCTGGCAGTTGTACGATCTGTCGCAAGACCCGGGCGAGATCCATGATCAGGCCGATGCCCGCGCCGACATCCTCAATGGCTTGCTGAGCGCCTGGCAGCAATACGTGCAAGAGACCGGCGTGCTGGAAGATATCCCCGCGCCCTCACTGCTTTGAGGCGTTGCTCACAACCCCAGGATTGCCGGCAGCGTGTCTTCCAGCTGCCGGTACAGGGCCGGGGAGACTGGCGTCATGGGCAGCCGCAGCTCATTGCGCATAACGCCCATGATCTCCAGCGCTGCCTTGAGCGGGCCGGGGTTGGGCTCGCTGAACAACAGGCTGATCAGCGGAGACAACGCACTGGCCAGCTGGCGGGCCGCCGGCAGATTGCCCGCCGCCACATGCGCCAGCATGCGCCGGTGCAGATCGGGCCGGATATGGGCGGCGGCGGTAATCCCGCCGTGCCCGCCCATGCACGCACTGACAAACAACAGATGGTCTTCACCGCTCAACACGCGCAGCGGGGTTTGTTCAATCAAACCGGACAACTGCGCCAGATTGCCGCCGCCGCTTTCCTTGATCGCCACAAACTGCGGGTTGGCCGCCAGCGCCTTGATCGTGGGCAGTTCCATGTTCACGCCGGTGCGATACGGGATGTTGTATAGCACGATGGGCAGGCTGGTCGCCGCGGCCAGCGCCTCGTAATGCAGGCGGATGCCCTCTTGCGACGGCCGTACATACTGCGGCGGGCTGATCAAAAGGCCACTGGCACCATGCGCTTCAATGCGCTCGATCCAGCGGCTCATGCTGTAGGTATCGGCCCCGCTCACCCCCATGATGACCGGCACATTGCCGGCCAGGGCGCGCACCAGCCGCAACTGGGTGAGTTGTTCTGACTCGCTCTGCGTGGCGGCTTCACCGGTGGTGCCGCACACCACAAAGCCGTCTACCCCCTGGCGCAGCAGCATGAGCACCAGCTTTTCCAGGGCGGCGACATCCAGTGCGCCATCGCGAAACGGCGTCACCAGCGGCACCCAGACCCCGGTAAATGCGCGGCGCAGATCGGCCCGGGCGGTTTGGGGTTCAGTCGCGGTAGATGTGGAAGTAGGAGCGATTGCGGTAGATACAGTCATCATTGCCTCTCTGGTTTCGAACACGGTTTGCAAAGCGGTCCCGGGAGGGGGTACCTCAGGTCTGCAAACGTGGGTTCAAGGCAAGTTGATGCTGGCAGTCCCGTCGGTACGCGCCCGACGGGACAGACGGCCCGTCAGCGGCGCATCTGTTTTTTGGATTTATTGGAAACGGCTGCAAACGCCACGCCCACACGTGCGTCTGCCTCAGCATGATGCTGACGGGCAAAGCCGGCGTGGAGAGCAAAAACGGCGTTCACGACAATTTCCGCAAAAATTTATGACGCTCAAATGTAGCGGAGGAGATGGACCGGTGTAAAGTACCCGTTCCGCAAGCCCCCGGATCGCCCCACACGGGCACCCACTTCTACGGCGTGTATCCACCGCCTGACTTGCGCCGGCAAGGCTCACCCGCCACGGCCGGCGCGCACAACTTCTGTCGCAAGAACAAGCCCTTGCGCAACTGGTTCCATTTGAAACAATGGTTGGGGTCGAACCGCCGTGCGCGAGCGTGTACGCTTGTGCACAGCCGATTTTCCATCGTCCTTTGTCAAGAGCACACCCATGTCCCACCCACTGGACCCGCATTTCATCAAACTCACGCATCAGCTTGAAACGCTGATCAACCGCCTTGAATCCGCCCTGCCGCCGGCCCCGCCGACCACCGACTGGTCTGCCGTGGCTTACCGCTGGCGAGTGCAAAATGGCCACCGCTACCTGCAGGCCGTGAAACACGTGCACAAGGTCAGCCTGACTGATCTGCAGAATATTGATCTGCAAAAACAGCGGCTCGTGGAAAACACCCGCCAGTTTGTCAGCGGCAAACTGGCCAACAATGTGCTGCTGACGGGCTCACGCGGTTGCGGCAAATCGTCGCTGGTCAAAGCCGCCTGGAATGAATTCCGCGACACCGGCCTGCGCCTGATCGAAGTCGACAAGGCCCATCTGACCGATCTGCCCGATATCGTGGCGCTGATTGCCGACCGCCAGGAAAACTACCTGGTGTTCTGCGACGATCTGTCGTTTGAAGAAGGCGACTATGGCTATCAGGCGCTCAAGACCGCGCTGGATGGCTCGATTGCCGCACCCAGCGCCAATGTGCTGATCTACGCCACCTCCAACCGCCGCCATCTGGTGCCCGAATACTTCAGCGAAAACGAACAGACCCGGCACGTGGGGGATGAAATCCACTTTGCCGAGGCGATTGAAGAAAAAATCGCCCTCTCTGAGCGCTTTGGTTTGTGGTTGTCGTTCTACGGTTTCAGCCAGGAAGAATATCTGACCGCCGTGCAGCACTGGCTGGCGCAATTTGGCCAGACTGAATGGAACGATCAAGTGGAACGCGAAGCGCTGAACTGGGCGCTGGGCCGTGGCGCCCGCAGCGGGCGGATTGCCTGGCAGTTTGCGCGGGACTGGGCGGGCAGCCACTAAGGCTGTCTGGATGAACACCATGCCGGCAAGGCTGTCGGCATGGTCTGTGCGCAGCGCTTATTCTGCTGGCTGCAGCAGCGGCTCGACAAAGCGCACCGTCTCACCCATGGAAGGCGTGAACAGTTTGTAGAACTGCTGCAAGGTTGCCTCGGACATCAGCCGGGGCGGCACATGGATCAGATGCCGTGCAGCTTCCTCGATGGATTCAGACGTCAACGGGCGCACCTTGCCGGTGACAAAAAACGCCGGCCGGCCGCTCAGCCGCAGCCCTTCCACCAGTTCTTGCAGCAATGTGGGCGCGGCATCACGCAGCAAGTACCAGCCATCTTCCTGCACAATCAGCACCTGCACCGACAAACCCCAGGCATGCTCGCCCACCACGCGTTCCGGCGCCGCTGCCACAATGCTGCAGACAGTGCCCGGAGAGCGGGCAAGCGTGTTGATCAATCGCCAGCTTTGAGCGACGGTAACAGGCTGGATTTCGGTGATTTGCTGTGACACGATGAGCGCCGGTTGTGAACGGTTGGTCCATTACTTACTAGTGACTAAAGCAAAGATGATCTTAGTTGTTTTATTTCAGGTTGCCTATCCCGACCTTGCCAACGGAGTTTCCCCATGACCGACCCGGTACGTATTGTGGACGTGGCAGTTGGCATTCTTGTGAAGCCGGACGGGCAGTTTTTGCTGGGCAGCCGCCCGGCAGGCAAACCGTTTGCCGGATTCTGGGAGTTCCCCGGCGGCAAGCTGGAAGCCGGCGAAACCGCGCTGGAGGCGCTGGCGCGTGAACTGCACGAAGAAATGGGCATCACCGTCACCGCCGCCTGCCCCTGGCTGACGCAGACGTTCACCTATCCGCATGCCACGGTGCGACTGCATTTCTTTCGCGTCACCGGCTGGCAAGGCGAGATCCAGTCGCGGGAGGGCCAGCAGTTTGCCTGGCAGACCAACCGTGCGTTGACCGTCTCCCCCATCCTGCCGGCCAATGGCCCGATCATGCGCGGCCTGCAATTGCCGGATGTCCTGGCGCTCTCTGCTGTTGCCCTGCTGGGGCAGGAAAACTGGCTGGCGCGGCTTGACGCGAAACTGGCCAGCGGCCTGCAATGGCTGATCCTGCGTGAACCCCAACTGGATGCCGCCGACTTTGCAACGCTGGCGCAGACCGTGATCGCCCGCGCCCGTCCGCATGGTGCCCGCGTGTTTCTGCATGATCACGTCGAGCTGGCGCGTGAACTGGGCGCAGATGGCGTACACCTGTCCGCGCGCGCAGCGGCTGCACTGTCAGGCCGTCCGCGCGGGCTGGACTGGGTCGGCGCATCCGTCCACAACGTCGCAGAGCTGACTCAAGCGCAGCACATTGGTGTCGACTACGCCGTGGCCGGACATATCAAGGACACCGCCAGCCACCCTGGCGCCGCGCCCATGGGCTGGGCGGGCTTCGATGCCTTGGCGCGTGCCGGCTGGCCGTTCCCGCTCTATGCGATTGGCGGCCTGGCCGCCGCAGACGGGGCCGCCGCCCAGGCGCAAGGCGCCCACGGCGTGGCCTTGTTGTCCGGAGCCTGGCAGTGAACTGGCGCGGCCTGGCCAGCGGTGCATTCGCGGTGCTGGCCACCGGCTTTTACTTCGGCTGGAGCCAAGGCTGGTTGCCATGGGGACAAACCGCTAGCGCCAACGCGCCAGCGCCGATCCCCTGCGCTGATCTGGCTCAAGGATGCAGCTTCAGTCTGGCGGGCCATGACTACCACTTGCAGAGCGACGGGCCGGTCACCCCGTCGCGACCATTCGTGTTAAAGCTGGCCGGAGCGCCGCTGACATCGGCCACCGCCAGCTGGAAAATGGCCGGCATGGAGATGAGCCCCAATCTTTTTCATTTCACACCCGACGCCCAGGGTCAATGGCAAACTCGCTCGGCCTTGCCGTTTTGCACGCAATCCCGCAACGACTGGTTACTGACAATAAACGTCAACAAAAACAAGGCTGTATTGGCCGTCCAGCCCCGCTGAATGCGCAGTTTTACCCCTGACTGATGCCACGCGCACAAGGCATAATACTTAGCATGAAAAACAGTCTTTTTGCTTTGGCGCTGGCCGGCCTGCTGGCTGTGGGTTTGTCTGCTCAGGCGGCGTCGGTTTACCAGTGGCGTGACGATAACGGCAATCTGCATTACAGCGATCGACCGATCTTCCCGCAGGCCACCCTGCGCGCCATCAAGGCCAACGTCACCGACGGCCGCAGCGCCAGTGCAGTTGCCGCCGCCAAATCAGGCATACGCCTGTACGTAATCGACAATTGCCCGCCCTGCACCGCCGCGCGGGAACTGCTCGACAGCAACAAAGTGCCGTACGAGTTGCACTCCATTACCGGCTCACAGCAAGAAGTCCTTGGCTTTTACAAATTGACCGGGGATACCAACAGCCCGTTGCCGGTACTGGCCGTGGGTGGCGATGTCTACAAGGGTTGGGATCTCTCACTCTGGCAAGCCGTTCTGGACAAGGCCGGTTATCATGTAGCGCCAGCCCCGCGCTAACAGGGTTGCGCCACAGTGCGCACCTGCCCTGATTTCAACCAATGCGCCGCTTTTTGCGGCGCTTTGTTTTTGGACCGACACCATGCAATTTGTCACCTGGAATGTGAACAGCCTGAAAATCCGCCTGCCCCAGGTGCTGGAATGGCTGGCAGCCAACCCTGGCGTTACCGCGCTGGGCATTCAGGAAACCAAACTGGAAGACACGGCGTTTCCGCAAGCCGAGATTGAAGCCGCTGGTTTTCATGTGGCCTTTGCCGGCCAGAAAACCTACAACGGCGTAGCGATCATTGCGCGTGCGCCGATGACCGCGGTCAGCATCAATATCCCCGGCTTTGCCGATGAGCAAAAGCGCGTGATCGCCGCCACCATCAATGACGTGCGCTTTGTCTGCGCGTATATCCCTAATGGCCAGAGTCTGGATTCGGACAAATACGTCTACAAGCTGTCCTGGCTGAAGGCATTTACCGATTGGCTGCAAGGCGAACTCGCCAATCACCCCAAACTGATTCTGGCCGGCGATTACAACATTGCGCCGGAAGACCGCGACGTGCACGACCCGGCCAAATGGGAAGGCCAGGTGCTGGTGTCCGGCCCGGAGCGCTCGGCCTTTCGCCAGTTGCTGGCCCTGGGGCTGACAGATTCGTTCCGCCTGTTTGACCAGCCGGAAAAATCCTTCAGCTGGTGGGATTACCGCATGTATGGCTTCAAGCGTAATGCGGGTTTGCGCATTGATCATTTGCTGGTGTCGCAAGCGCTCAAACCGCTGGTCACCGCGTGCGTGATCGATAAAGAACCGCGTCGCGTGGAGCGCCCGTCGGACCACACACCGGTCATCGTCACGTTGGCCGACTGATCCTCAACCCCGGAACCGCAGCGTCAATAATGACATTGGCAGTACACGCAAGATGAGCGACAGCGACGCAGTGTTGGTGCACAATGAGCGCGTTCCAACAAAACCCGCCTGAATTCATATGGATAAAGCAAAACTCCTGTCCGGCAGCAGCCTGTTTTGCGAGCTGACGCCCGACGAGCTGGAAGGCCTGGCGCAGCATGCGGAATTGCGCACCGTGCGCGCCAAGCAAGCCGTAATCTCCCAGGGCACCGCCGGGGACGAGATGTACGCTGTGCTGCACGGCCGCCTGAAAGTGGTCCGCAGCACGGATGATGGTCGTGAAGCCACACTGAGCCTGCTGGAAGCCGGCGAGGTATTCGGTGAACTGGCCATGCTCGATGGCGGCCTGCGTTCGGCCGGCGTTGAGTCGCTGGAACCGTGCGAGCTGCTGGTCCTGCGCCGCGAGTCGGTCATGGAATATCTGGAGTCTCATCCCAAGGTGATGCGCCAGTTGATCGCCGCCCTGTGCCAGCGCCTGCGCTCGGCCGATGATCTGCTGCAAGACACCTTGTTCCTGAACCTGCCGCAACGCCTGGGCAAAATGCTGCGCCAACTGGGCGAACAGCACGGCGACCAGACTGATCGCGGCGTGCTGATTGACCTGAAACTCACCCAGCAAGAGATCGCCAATCTGGTGGGCTCCAGCCGTGAATCGGTCAACAAGCAACTGAATGTCTGGGTGGATGACGGCCTGGTTGATCTGTCTGGCGGCTATCTGCGTCTGCTCAAGCCAGACGAGTTGCCGCACTGATCTGCGCCATTTGCATAGCAACAAAAAACCCGGCACTGGCCGGGTTTTTTGTTGCGCGCTCAGCGCGTGTTATTTGCTGGCGATATTGCCGCCAATGTCTTTCCAGGCAAACAGACTCTTCCAGGAGCCGTACACCATGTTCGGGTATTCCGGACGCCCCAGGCTGCCGTTATAACGGCCCAGCGCGCGGAACAGATCGCCGTTCTCGACATCCAGGTAGTAACGCAAGATGGTGCAGCCGTAGCGCAGGTTGGTGTTCATGTCGAACAGGTTCTGGTCGGCGCTGCCAATCTGGCGCACCCAGAACGGCATGACCTGCATCAGGCCACGGGCGCCGACACTGGAGAGCGCGTAGCGGTTAAAACCGCTTTCCACGTTGATCAGGCCCAGCACCATTTGCGGGTCCAGCCCGGCACGGGTGGCTTCGTACTGGACCGCAGTCAGCAGCTTGCGGCGCATGAACTCGTCCGGCACCTTTTTGACAAGGCGCGCCGACATTTCATTGAGCCAAGCCTCTCCCTCGGCCCTGTTGTCAAAGACCAGCCGGGGTTGAATGCCATCGCCCACCGACCGCGCCATGGCGCTTTGCACGGAGGTAGACAAGGCCTCTTCTTTCTGGGCACCGGCCAATGCCAGACCAGAGGCAGCTAACAGGCAGATAAATAACGCTTTTTTCACGGCAACACATCAACACAGCACAATGGCGCGACTGTAAGCCGAGCCAGCGTCAGGGTCAATGCCTTATGGCCGATCAGCCACACCGCTGACCCTGTCAGCCCGTTTTTCAGCTACTTCTGAAAGCGGAAACACTTGTGAATACGCTTGTTGCGGAAGTCTTCCGGCACGGATTGATCGCTGATGTCCTGGCACAACGGAACCAGCGCCTCGTCCATCTTGAAGGTGCGCAGGTTGTTGGAAAAATATAGCACGCCACCCGGATGCAGCATGTCCAGACAGCTTTCCACCATCCAGCGGTGGTCACGCTGCACATCAAGCACACCCTGCATTTTCTTGGAGTTGGAGAACGACGGCGGGTCCAGGATGATCAGGTCGTACTTCCAGCCCCCATCCAGCGTTTCTTCCAGATACTGCAATACGTCCGCGCGGACGCGGCGGTGTTGCGGGCCTTCAAAACCGTTGAGCGCCATATTGCGCGCGGTCCAGTCCAGATACGTGTTGGACAGATCGACCGAGGTGGTGCTTTTGGCGCCGCCGGCTGCCGCGTACACGCTGAACGAGCCGGTATAGCAGAAGAGATTGAGCACGCGCTTGCCGGCCGCTTCCTCGCGCACGCGCTGGCGGGTGTTGCGGTGATCCAGAAACAGGCCGGTATCCAGATAGGCATCCAGGTTTACCAGGAACTTGAGGCCGCGTTCTGTCACGACAAACTGCTCGCCCTCGCCTTCGTTCTTTTCGTATTGCGTGGTGCCGCGCTGGCGGGCCCGGGTCTTGATGGCGACAAGGTCTTCATCAATGCCCAGCGCATCGGCGGTGGCGTACCAGATGTCCGACAACCATTCTTCGTGCGCGCCTTCGGTCTGTACCCAGCCCGTGTCGTATTCCTGCAGCTGCACGTGCCCGTCGTACCAGTCCACAATGACCGGGAACTCCGGTACATCGCGGTCATAAAGGCGGTAGCAAGTCAGGTCTTCGCGCCGCGCCCACTTGGAGAGGCGCTTGAAATTCTTGGCGAGCCGGTTGCTGTAACTGGCGATATCAGGCATCTAAAACACTATCCATTTGTCATGCCGCCCATCGGTCGACATGGTCTTTGACACAAAAAATTAACCGGCAGCCAGGAGGGTTTTCTCCGTAACCGCCGGTCGGTTGTTGCAGCCAGACAACAGCCCTAGCCGCGCTGCCGGCCTGACATGGCCAGTAAGCGCTTGAACACCGGCTCAGGGACATATTGCCCCACCACATCCTCCCACCCGGCCGGCCCGACAAGGCCTTTGACCATGGTGGAACTGACCTCTGCGATCTCACGCGGGGGCATCAGGAAGATGGTGTCGATATGCGGCGCCAGGTCTGCGTTCACATAGCGCATTTTGCGCTCAAACTCATAATCGGCGGCCTCGCGAATGCCGCGGATGATGTAGTCCGCATTCAGGTCACGTGCGTAATCGACAAGAAAACGGTTCTCGAAACACTCCACGCGCAGATTGGGCAAATGCTGCGTAGCCTCACGCAACATGGCCAGTCGTTCGTCCACGCTGAAGGTGTACCGTTTGTCAGGATTCTCGCCAATAGCGACCACCATCTCGTCAAACAGACGGACGCCATGTTCAATCATCCAGAGGTGACCGTTGGTCACTGGATCGAAGCTACCGGCATAAACGCCACGCCGCATGTCATTTCCTTTCCAGACGCGAGTCGCCACTATAACATCACCCAATGTTAAATCAGGATGACGAGGTAAAAATCCGGCGGCTGGTTTGACATGAAGTCCACACAAAAATTAGAGAGTTGGGGAGATCCATGATTCTGCGCAATGTCCTGCTTACGCTGGCATTGATGGCCTCGGCTACCTCACAGGCCGACATCAATATCGGTGAGTCTGTTCCCACTTCAGGGCTGGCCGGCGACACCGGCAAGGCACTGGCCCTGGGGGCTTCCATCTATTTTGGTCGCGTTAATGCCCAAGGCGGCATCAACGGCGAACCGATCAACCTGATCACCCGCGACGATGGCTACGACGCTACCCGCACGCTAGCCAACACGCACGACCTGATTGAAAAAGAAAACGCAGTCGCCCTGATTGGCTATTACGGCACCACGCCGATGCAAGAGCTGATCAAATCCAAACTGCTCGATACCGCGGGGATTGCGCTGGTTGGCGCGTATTCCGGTGCGGACAGCATCCGCACGCCGGGCAGCCCGTATTTCTTCCAGACCCGCGCCAGTTACACCGACGAGATCGAACGCATTGTTTCCTTGCTGAACGATCACCTTGGCGTAACACGTATTGCGGTGGTGGCCCAGAAAGACGGTTTTGGCGAAGCCGGTTATATCGCGCTCAAGAACGAACTGGCCAAACGCAAGCTCACGCTGGCAGGTGAAGCCTGGTACGACAAGACCACGGGCGACACCAACGGCGCGGCGCAAGCCCTGGCCAAAATCAACCCGGAAGCGATCGTGATGGTGGCGATCTCCAAGCCGGCAGCAACGTTCACCCGGCAGTACAAGGCGCTGGGGGGCACGTCGCAGCTGTATGGTTTGTCTCCCATCCAGTATGACGAGGTGACCAAGGCAGTTGGCGTGGGTACCGCCCACGGTATTGGCCTGTCGCAGGTGTTTCCGGCGCCGACCAATGCCCAGCTCAAGCTGATCCGTGATTTCCAGAAAGACGCCGAGCCGTTCCTGAAAACCGGCGACTACCCAAGCTACGCTTTGCTGGAAGGGTATATTTCTGCGCGTCTGGTGACTGAAGCCATCAAGCGCGCGGGCAAGAACCCGACACGGGCCAGTGTGTATACCGCGCTGTCCAATATGCGCAAATTCGATCTGGGTGGCTTCACGGTGGATTTCACCGACAAGCGCCGGCTGGGTTCGAACTTTGTTGAACTGACCATGATCTCGCCCACGGGCACGCTCACGCGCTGATCAGCAAAACACGCATATCGCGATCCAGAAAACCGGCCTCAGGGCCGGTTTTTTCATGTTCTGTGAGTGATATCCCACATCATGTTGCGGCAAACTTGATGCAACTGCGGCGTTTTGCTCCCGTCCAACGCTCAGGGTCATTGGCCCTTTGCGACAAGGAGAAAACACCATGACACGCATTCAGTCCCTGTTGGCGCTGTGCGCCCTGCCGCTGGCCATTTACACCGGGCAAGTCCTGGCAGAAGACATGGCACAAGCCCTGCAGCCGCAGCAAACCGAAAACGGCGGAAGCTTCATCACCGGCGGTGTGGGCGATGAAGAAATGGCGCAACTCAAATCCACCCGCAGTGACTACAACCTGCATCTGCTGTTCACCGGCAAGGGCGGCGAGTTCCAGTCGGGCGTGAAGGTCCAGATCGCCAACGCCAAGGGTGATGTGGTGCTCGATACCACCACCACCGGCCCCTATCTGTACGCCAAACTACCGGCGGGCAAGTACAAGATCAACGCCACGCTGGAAGATCGCACGCAAAGCCGCAGCATCCAGGTGGCCAGCCGCAGCGGTGGCGATACGCAGATCACCTTCTGAAGCTCTGAAGCAGTAGTACCGCGTCATCATGGAAACGGGCCTTTATGGCCCGTTTCTGTCATCCGGCCATCCCTCTCTTGTGGCCAACCTTACCGTGTTCAATCTGCAACACACAGCTATCCGGAAAAACGTGAAAGCCTGACTTTTGCCGGAATCGGCTGGCTTCTTTTCACCCGCGTTTGATTTTTTGCGCCCTGCACCTTTTCTGTGCTGGGATTCGTGCGCAGCGCACCTCCACAATGTTTCGTCCTGTATCCACTGATATATCCATTTCCAGGATGAAGAAAACCCAATAAAAACAGGAGGATCGATATGCATGACTCTCAATCGCAGTTTCGCCGGACCACCATCCACATGTCAGTGCTGGTGGCCGCACTGACGCTGGCTGCTTGCGGCGGTGGTAGTGATGGCAACTTTGCGGCAAACAACCTCTCCACCCAACCCGCCCCCTCGGCGCAGACTAGCGCTACGCCAACGCCCACCCCTTCCCCGACGGCAACACCAACACCAGCGCCGTCGGCCACGCCCACACCAGCACCAACGCCGACCGCCACACCCACGCCCATTTCGGGCGAGTTCACCCAAAGTTCCGTTGCCATGGCCAACCCTGCGCCATCCAGCAGCCTTGCCCTGTTCAACCTGGAAGGTTATGCCCAGAGCGCCAACGTCACGGGCGGCGGGGTGCTTGCCGAAACCAGCGCCAATTATTGCAAGGTCAGCAACGCGACCGAGTTCACGGCGGCGATCAACAATATCAAGACCACCGCCAAGACGCCCTGCAAGGTCATCGAGATCACCGCCGACCTGAACCTGGGCTGGAATGAAATCGGCGCGGCCAACCAGACCGGCAACATGACGTCCAACAACGCCTCCAACCTGCCGGCGACCACGCTCACGACCATGCGCGCGGCGGGGACCTCGCTGATCAATATCCAGTCCTTTAGCGGGCTGACCATTTATTCAAAGAATGGCGCGACCATCCGGCATGCCGAATTCAATATCAAGAACGGCGGCAACATCATTTTGCGCAATCTGAAATTTGCCGAAATGTGGGAGTGGGATGAACTCACCAAGGGCAACTATGACAAGAATGACTGGGACTTTGTGACCACTGGCGATGGCGGCGGCGTGGTGAACGGCGTGTGGATCGACCATTGCACCTTTACCAAGGCCTATGACGGCATCACGGATATCAAAGGGGCATCCAGTGCAACCGGCGGGACGACCGGGGTGACGGTGTCGTGGAGCGAGATTGTGCCGGAAGACCCGGTATTCATGCAGCATGAGTTCGACGCCATTGAAGCCGACCGCGCCAACAACCCGATGTACGACTATCTGCGCAAAGCCGGCTTTACCGAGGCGGACATCATCCGCGTGGCCACACCGCAAAAGAAGAACTCGCTGGTGGGAGCACTGGATCTGAAAGAATCCAGCGTGTATACCGTGACCCTGCACCACGATTATTTCAAGAACCTGCAGGACCGCATGCCGCGCCTGCGCAGCGGCGACGTGCATATCTACAACTTGCTGGCCGACAGTTCAGACAACCTGCTCACGAAAGTCTGGCGCGACAACATCGTGACCCAGAATGCGCAGTTGTCCAAAGACCTGGATGGGAACGGTGGCACACAGAAATACCACTTCGAGATCATTTCCAATGGCTCCATCTCGACCGAAGGCGGCTCCATGGAAATTGCCAAGAGCGCGTATATCGGCGTGCTGACCCCGCTGCGCAACAACCAGTCAGATCCTTCCAACCCGGCGTATACCGGGGCGATCCGGGCGTTTGATGTGATGCACACGCTGCTGGCAGCGCAAATGCCGGCCGCATCGCAGCAATCAAGCTATACGGATACGCAAGGCAATGTCTGGGCCACGTGGGAAGGCAACAGTCATGGCGCCAACTCCACTTTGGGGCCAAACCAGGCGCCGGAAATCGCCTTTGTGTGGCACAACGGCACGCCCAGCTATACCGCCCACATGCATGAGGTCAGCCAGTTGAAGGACTTGCTGAGCGGGCCGAACAGCAAGGCCGGCGCGGGCAAGATCACCATGACCACTGCGCAGTGGCTGAGCCCGACCAACTAGCTTTGCATTGAGCACCGGCCATAAAAAAAACGGCATCGCAAGATGCCGTTTTTCTGTGTAACACCGAAGACGCGGATTAACGCGGCAGCAGTGTCGTACCCATCAAGGATGCGTCGATTTCGCGCGCGGCCTGACGGCCTTCGCGAATCGCCCACACCACCAGCGACTGGCCACGACGCACGTCACCGGCGGCGAAGACTTTCTCGACGTTGGTGGCGTAGCAACCGGCGCCGTCAGTGGTGGCCTTGGCGTTGCCGCGACCATCACGCTCGACACCAAAGCCTTCCAGAATGCTGGCGATCGGGTTGGTAAAGCCCATGGCCAGGAATACGAGATCAGCCTTGATCTCGAACTCGCTGCCCGGTACTTCCACCGGCTTGCCGGCTTGCCATTCCAGACGCACGCACTTGATGGCGGTGAGCTTGCCGTTTTCGCCGACAAACTCTTTGGTCATCACCGAGAAGTCACGTTCCACGCCTTCGTCATGGCTGGACGAAGTACGCAGCTTCACCGGCCAGTACGGCCAGGTGACGGACTTGTTCTCTTGCTCCGGCGGCATCGGCATCACTTCCAGCTGCGTGACGGCCACAGCGCCGTGACGGTTGGAGGTGCCCACGCAGTCAGAACCGGTATCACCACCGCCGATCACCACCACATGCTTGCCGGCAGCGCTGATCGGGTTCGGGGCGTCACCTGCGACGGTCTTGTTCTGCGGGATCAGGAATTCCAGCGCGTAATGCACGCCAGACAGTTCACGACCCGGTACCGGCAGATCACGCGGTACTTCAGAACCGCCCGCCAGCAGTACGGCGTCGAACTCGGCCTTCAGTTGTTCCGGCGTCACCACGGTGGTGGCATCGTTCACGATACCGGCCGGCAGCTTGCCGTCCACAGCCACGAGGGTACGGGTGCGGAACACCACGCCTTCGGCTTCCATTTGCGTCATGCGACGATCAATGACGCTCTTTTCCAGCTTGAAGTCGGGGATGCCATAACGCAGCAGACCACCCACGCGATCGTTCTTTTCGAACACGGTCACGCTGTGACCGGCGCGCGCCAGTTGCTGGGCTGCAGCCATACCGGCCGGGCCGGAGCCGACGATGGCGACGGTCTTGCCCGTCTTCACCGGGGCGATCTGCGGCGCAATCCAGTTGTTTTCCCAGCCCTTGTCGACGATGTAACGCTCGATGGACTTGATGCCCACCGGGTCAGCATTGATGCCAAGGGTACAGGCGGCTTCACACGGGGCCGGACAGATGCGGCCGGTGAATTCCGGGAAATTGTTGGTCGAGTGCAGCACTTGCAGCGCTTCTTGCCAGTTGCCGCGGTAAACCAGATCGTTCCAGTCCGGAATGATGTTGTTCACCGGGCAGCCGTTATTACAGAACGGAATGCCGCAATCCATGCAACGCGCGCCCTGGGTTTTGGCGGCGTCATCGGTCAGGCGCAGCACGAATTCCTTGTAGTGCTTGACGCGCTCTGCCACCGGCGCGTAGCTCTCGGATACGCGCTCGAATTCGAGAAAACCTGTCGGCTTACCCATTATGCGATCTCCTTTTGCGGGGCGCTGGCGGCGGCGGCCATGTCTTTCAGCGCGCGGCGGTATTCGTTCGGGAACACTTTGACAAAGCGGGCGCGGGCGGCCGGCCAGTCAGCCAGAATCGCCTTGGCGCGGGCGCTGCCGGTGGCAGCCAGGTGTTGTTCCACCAGCTGCTTGAGCAGCGTTTCGTCAGCCTGACCACGGTGCTTGGGCTCATCGCCTTGCTCCGCAGCCGGAACCACGGCTTCCAGTGCCACTTGTGCCATGTTGCAGTGATCAGCGAAATCGCCATCCACGTCATACACATAGGCCACGCCACCGGACATCCCTGCCGCAAAGTTGCGGCCCGTCTTGCCCAGTACCACGACAGTACCGCCGGTCATGTATTCACAACCGTGATCGCCCGTGCCTTCCACCACGGCGGTCGCGCCGGAGTTACGCACGGCAAAACGCTCGCCACCGACGCCAGCCAGGAAGGCCTCGCCTTCGGTTGCGCCGTACAGCACGGTGTTGCCGCAAATGATGTTGTCAGCGGTGTAACCGGCAAAGTTGGCGTTCGGGCGGATGATGATGCGGCCGCCAGACAAACCCTTGCCCACGTAGTCGTTACCTTCGCCCACCAGATCAAAGGTCACGCCCTTGGCGAGGAACGCCGCAAAGCTCTGACCGGCCGTGCCGTTCAGGGTGACGTGGATGGTGTCGTCCGGCAGACCCTTGTGGCCGTAACGGGCTGCGACAGCGCCAGAGAGCATCGAGCCCGCAGTGCGGTTGATGTTCTTGATGCTGGTGGTAATGCTGACCTTCTCGCCTTTTTCCAGCGCCGGGGCAGCTTGTGCCAGCAACTGGTTGTCCAGTGCCTTTTCCAGAGCGTGGTCCTGGTTTTCCACATGCAGACGCGCCACGCTAGCGGGCACATCCGGCTGATGGAATACACGGCTGAAGTCCAGACCTTGCGCCTTCCAGTGTTCGATACCGGCGCGCTTGTCCAGGAGGTCGGCACGGCCAACCAGCTCGTCAAACTTGCGTACGCCCAGCTTTGCCATGATTTCGCGTACTTCTTCGGCAACAAAGAAGAAGTAGTTCACGACATGTTCCGGCTGGCCGGAGAAGCGCTTGCGCAGTTCCGGATCTTGCGTTGCCACGCCCACCGGGCAGGTGTTCAGGTGACACTTGCGCATCATGATGCAGCCTTCCACGACCAGCGGGGCCGTGGCAAAGCCGAATTCATCGGCCCCCAGGAGCGCGCCGATCACGACGTCGCGGCCGGTCTTCATCTGGCCATCCACCTGCACGCGCACACGGCCGCGCAACTGGTTCAGCACCAGCGTTTGCTGGGTTTCAGCCAGACCGAGTTCCCACGAGGTGCCAGCATGCTTGATAGACGACAGCGGCGACGCGCCGGTACCACCATCATGACCTGCCACCACAATGTGGTCAGCCTTGGCCTTGGCTACACCGGCAGCCACCGTGCCGATACCGACTTCGGACACCAGCTTGACGGAGATCGACGCCTTGCGGTTCACGTTCTTCAGATCGTGAATCAGCTGTGCCAGATCTTCGATCGAGTAGATGTCGTGGTGCGGCGGCGGCGAGATCAGACCCACGCCCGGTACAGAGTGACGCAGGAAACCGATGTACTCGGACACCTTGTGGCCCGGCAACTGGCCGCCTTCACCCGGCTTGGCACCTTGTGCCATCTTGATCTGGATCTGGTCGGCATTGACCAGGTATTCAGTCGTCACACCAAAGCGGCCCGAAGCCACCTGCTTGATGGCCGAACGCAGGCTGTCACCTTCCTGGAAGGTGTAGTCGCGCTCGATCCGGCCCTTGCCGATCACTTCAGACAGCTTTTCGCCGGCCTTGAGCGGAATGAAACGACGTGCATCTTCACCGCCTTCACCCGTGTTCGACTTGCCGCCGATCCGGTTCATGGCGATGGCCAGCGTGGTGTGCGCTTCGGTCGAGATCGAACCGAGCGACATCGCGCCGGTAGCAAAACGCTTGACGATTTCCTTGGCGGGTTCGACTTCATCCAGCGGTACGGCATCGCCAATCGCGCTGAATTCAAACAAACCACGCAAGGTCAGGTGACGCTTGGTCTGATCATTGATCAGCGCAGCGTATTCCTTGTAGGTATCGGTCTTGCCGGTACGCGTGGCGTGTTGCAGCTTGGCGATCGAATCCGGCGTCCACAAGTGTTCTTCACCGCGGATACGGAAGGCGTAATCACCGCCGGCATCCAGCGCATTGGCCAGCACCGGATCAGCCGAGAACGCAGCCTGATGCAGCTTGAAGGCTTCTTCAGCCACTTCAAACAGACCCAGACCTTCGATGTTGGACGGCGTGCCGGTGAAGTACTTGTTCACCAGCGACTTCTTCAGGCCAACGGCTTCAAAGATCTGCGCGCCGGTGTAGGACATGTAGGTGGAAATGCCCATCTTGGACATCACCTTCATCAGGCCCTTGCCGATCGCCTTGATGTAATGCTTCTGGTACTTGGCTGCCGTTTCAGCATCGCCACCGGCCATATCGGCCAGCGTGGCCATGGCCAGGTACGGGTGAACCGCTTCCGCGCCAAAACCACCCAGCAGTGCAAAGTGGTGGGTTTCGCGGGCAGAGCCGGTTTCCACCACCAGACCGGTGCTGGTACGCAGGCCTTCGTTCACCAGGTGCAGGTGAATGCTGGAGGTCGCCAGCAGGGCCGGGATCGCGACATTGTTGCGATCCATCTTGCGGTCAGACACGATCAGGATGTTGGCACCGCTCTTGACGGCATCTTCCGCTTCCGCAGCCAGCGACGCCAGGCGGGCTTCAATGCCTGCCGGACCCCAGGCGGCCGGATAACAGATGTCCAGTTCGTGCGAGCGGAACTTGCCACCAGTGTACTTGCCGATGTGGCGGATCTTCTCGATATCGCCAGCCGACAGCACCGGCTGCGAGACTTCCAGACGGATCGGCGGGTTGATGTCAGACGGGTCCAGCAGGTTGGGCTTGGGACCAATGAACGACACCAGCGACATCACCAGATCTTCACGGATCGGGTCGATCGGCGGGTTGGTGACCTGCGCAAACAGTTGCTTGAAGTAGGCGTAGAGCGGCTTGGCCTTGTTGGACAACACGGTCAGCGCGGCATCGTTACCCATCGAGCCGGTGCCTTCTTCGCCCAGCTTGGCCATCGGTTCCAGAATGAACTTGATGTCTTCCTGGGTGTAGCCAAACGCTTGCTGGCAATCGAGCACGGTCGAACAGGGCGCGCCCGGCAGTTCGGTCGCGTCTTGCACTTCATCAAGCTTGATGCGGATCTTGCCAATCCACTCTTTGTACGGACGGGCATTGGCCAGCGAGGACTTGATCTCGCCATCATCAATAATGCGGCCTTGTTCCAGATCGATCAGGAACATCTTGCCCGGTTGCAGGCGCCACTTCTTGTTGATGCGGCTGTCTTCGATCGGCAGCACGCCGGATTCAGACGCCATGACAACCAGATCATCGTTGGTGACCAGATAACGGGCCGGACGCAGACCGTTACGGTCCAGCGTGGCGCCAATCTGGCGGCCATCGGTAAACGCCACGGCGGCGGGGCCGTCCCACGGCTCCATCATCGCGGCATGGTATTCGTAGAAGGCGCGACGGTTGTCGTCCATCAGCGTGTGCTTTTCCCACGCTTCCGGGATCATCATCATCACGGCCTGAGCCAGCGTGTAGCCGCCCATGACCAAGAGTTCCAGCGCGTTATCAAACGACGCGGAGTCAGACTGACCCGGGTAAATCAGCGGCCATACTTTTTCCAGGCTCTTGCCCAGCACCGGCGAGCTGATCGCCTTTTCACGTGCGGTAATCCAGTTCACGTTGCCGCGCACGGTGTTGATTTCACCGTTGTGGGCAATCATGCGGAACGGGTGTGCCAGATCCCAGGTCGGGAAGGTGTTGGTACTGAAACGCTGGTGAACCAGCGCGAGTGCGGAAACGCAACGGGCATCGGCCAGATCGCGGTAGTACTCGCCAACCTGATCGGCCAGCAGCAGACCCTTGTAGTTCACGGTACGGGCCGAGAACGATGGGACATAGAATTCGTGACCGTGAGTCAGCTTCAGGCGGCGGATCGCGTGGCTGGCCGACTTGCGGATGATGTAGAGCTTGCGTTCCAGGGCATCGGTAACCAGCACGTCCGGACCGCGACCCACGAAGATCTGGCGGATGACCGGCTCTTTGGCGCGCACGGTCGGGGACATCGGCATCTCGCGGTCGACCGGCACATCACGCCAGCCCAGCACCACCTGGCCTTCCACACGGACGGCACGCTCGATTTCTTCCTGACAGGCATTGCGCGAGGCGGCTTCCTGCGGCAGGAACACCATACCCACACCGTACTCACCGTACGGGGGCAAGGTCACGCCCTGGCGGGCCATTTCTTCGCGGAACAGCGCATCCGGAATCTGGATCAGAATACCGGCGCCGTCGCCCTGGAGCGGGTCAGCGCCAACGGCGCCGCGGTGATCCAGATTTTTCAGGATCAACAACCCTTGTTCGACGATCGAATGAGACTTCTGGCCCTTCATATGGGCGACGAAACCAACGCCACAGGCGTCGTGTTCGTGTGCGGGATCGTACAACCCCTGCTGCTGGGGCATCACGTGATCCATCACGGTCTTTCCTTCTGGCTAAGCGCACCCGATCCACATCAACGTGCGGGCGACGCACAGGTCAAAAAAGGCCGACATTGCGTCAGCCTGGTTCCGATAATTCGATAATCATCTACAGGGGTCGAGCGGCTAGTCCGGATCTCACGGAGCTGGCGTCGACTAGGCTGGCGGGGTAGCCAGCGCACGGTGCGCGAGCGCGTTGGTATAACGCAGCGCACAAAATGGCAATCATATTGCCAGAAATTCTGCCCTGATCAGAGGCATTTTTTCGAAAAAATGACAGAAAACGGTGCAAATGCGGCACGTCCGTCGGGAAACCGTTGTATGTTTGTCAGAAGACAATGACTACATAATTTCATGTATGTTTTGTGTCAGTCACAAATCAGCAAACTACATCTGTTATGCGAACGTGATTTTTACCTGCGCAATGAAGTGCTTGATAGGTATCAATACACAGAATTCATGCAGTCATCATGCTTCAATAATGAGAATGATTCTTGAAAGCGAGATGCAGCATGTGCCCCCTGTTCGAGCTGTCGCTGGAAACCCCCGCCCGCGTATTAAAACTACATACTCCTGATGAGCTGACACAGCGTCTTTGCGCGCTGGGTTTACGCCCTGGCCGCGAGGTCACGGTACTGCGTCGCGGCTGGCTGGGTGGCCCGCTGCAATTGCGCATCGGCAGTACTGAACTCATGCTGCGGCGCGAACATGCCCGCGCCATCGACGTGGAAGCCCTCCTCGCCCGGGAGGCGTGAACATGCAACGCATCGCGCTGGTCGGCATGCCCAATACGGGCAAATCCACCTTGTTCAACCGCATTACCGGCGGCAATGCCCGCGTGGCCAACTGGCCGGGGCTGACGGTTGATCTGGCCACCCACCGCATCTTGCTGGGCGCCAAAATGGTGCAGATGGTGGACTTGCCCGGCATCTACGATTTATCGGGCGGCGCCGAAGATGAACGGATCGCCCAGTCTTTTCTGGCCAGCACGCCGCTGACCGGCGTCATCGTCTTGCTCAATGCCACGCAGCTGGACCGGCAACTGGGCCTGGCGCTGCAGCTCAAGGCCCTGGGCGCGCCGATGATTGTGGCGCTTAACATGGCCGACGAAGCCCGTAGCGCCGGCATGACCATTGATACTGCGGCGCTGGCGCAGCAACTGGGCTGCCCGGTGCTGCTGGTTTCAGCCAAGCGCGGCGATGGCATCCCCGAATTGAAACAGACCCTGTCTCATCTGGCCGGCCAGCAACGAGCAGTCAATCTCGACTTCACCCAGCTGCAGCCGGCGGCGGCGTTTCATGAGGCCGAAGCCCGTCTGCACCATGACCACGTCAGCCGCCCGCCCACCATGCCAGCCAGCCTCACCGCCAGGATCGACCGCTGGATTCTGCACCCGGCGCTGGGGCTGCCGCTGTTTGTGCTGACCATGTTTATCCTGTTCCAGCTGACATTCGCCATTGGCACGCCACTGCAAGACTTGCTGGGCAGCGGCATCGACTGGGTCAAGTCAACGTGGCTGGAACCCGCACTGGCCGGTGCGCCCGAGATTGTGCGCGGCGCCTTGCTGGATGGCTTGTATGACGGCGTTGGCACCGTGCTGACCTTTGCGCCGCTGATCTTCCTGTTTTTCTCGCTGATGGCGGTGATTGAAGACTCCGGCTACTTCGCCCGCGCCGCTTTCATGATGGATGGCCTGATGGCGCGCCTGGGTCTGGATGGCCGCGGCTTTGTCATGCTGATGATGGGTTTTGGCTGCAATGTGCCGGCGCTGATGGGCACCCGCGTGATCCGCGACCCCAAGGCCCGGCGCCTGACCATGCTGACCATCCCGTTTGCGCTGTGCTCGGCCCGGTTGCAGATTTTCCTGTTCCTGTGCGCCGCGCTGTTCACCCCGGCCCAGGCACCGTGGGTACTGCTGGGGCTGTATCTGGCCAGTATCGTGATCGCCCTGGGCACGGCCTGGCTGCTGCGCAAGCGCTTTACTTCATCCGAGCCTTTTGCACTGGAACTGCCGCCCTTCCGCCTGCCGCTCTTCAAGCAGATTCGCCTGCGCGGCTGGGGCGAAACCCGGGCGTTTTTGCGTACCGCCTCAACCATGATTGTCGCTGGCGTACTGCTGGTGTGGTTCCTGACGCATTACCCGAACGAGCACCATAGCTACGCCGCCATGGTGGCAAACGTGCTCGAACCGGTACTGACGCCGATCGGTATTCATTCCGAGATGTCGATTGCGCTGATTTTTGGCTTTGTCGCCAAAGAAGTGGTGCTGGGGGCGCTGTCGGTGATTACCGGCATGCAAGGCAACGCGCTTTCCGCCCACCTGGCCAGCAGCATGGACCCGGTTTCGGCCATCTCGTTCATGCTGTTCACGCTGATCTATGTGCCGTGCGTGGCCACCGTGGCCACCATGCACAAAGAATCAAAAAGCGCGTGGTTCACAGCCGGTTCGGTGGCGTGGTCACTGGGGCTGGCGTGGGTGTTGTGCTTTGTGTTTTATCAAGGCACGCGGCTGATTGGCGGGTGGTTCTGAGTCGCTGGTCAGCACCTGACCACCCTCTGGAGACTGGCGGTTTTGCCGCCGCTTTTATTCCCAGTCCGCCCCACCGGCTTTGGGCAAGGTATCCCACATCTGCAGGCGTTTGGTATCGGCCAGCCGCATCGTCGGCTGGCTCAGCAACCAGGCTTCCAGCGCCATGCGCTGGTAGGTCAATTCTTCAATGCTGAGCGCCGCCAGAGTGCGCAGCAGCGCGGCGTGCTCCAGCAGGATTTCGCCTTCAAAAATGGCGGCCGTGGCAAGGTAAAGCTGGTCTTCAATCGCCACCACCCAGTACACACTGTCGGTTTCTTCCACCAGCGCCAGCGTGCCGCGCGGCATGACGGCCAGTTCTTTGGCCACCAGTTGCCCCACCATCTGCAGCCATTGCCAGGCTGATTCGGTGCGCTCGTCAATGCCATAAGGCGGGATGTCGGTATCAACCGGCAGTTCAGAAAACGGGGGATAAACAGGCATGGCGATCAATCAAACGGTATCAGGCAAAGAAAACAAAACGCGGCGGATCAACTGCTGCCGCGCAGTTTAAGCTCAAAACCCAGATCAAGCTGACGTTGTTCCGGTACGTTGTGGCCCTCCATCAGTTTAAGCAGCAGGCTCGCCGCTTCAAAACCGATGCGGTAACGCGGTGTGCGCACGCTGGTCAGCGTCGGCGTCGCCCACGCGGCGCCTTCCAGATCGTTGAACCCCACCACCGCCAGCTGCTCCGGCACCTTGATGCCGATGCGATGACTGCCGGTCAGCACCCCCAGCGCCAGATCGTCGTTACAACAAAACACGGCATCGCAATCCGGATGCTCACGGCGCAAGACTTCCAGCATTTCCACACCAAGGCCGATGCGGGAGGGCTTGGGATTAAGGTACTCCAGCTCCGGCGCATAACAACCTGCCGCCTGCAGCGCCTTGCGGTAGCCATCCAGCCGCTGCATCACCCGCGGGTCCAGCCGGGCGCCAAAGAAGGCAATGCGCCGGTAGCCGCGTTCCAGCAAATGCGTGGTGATCTGCCGTCCGGCTTCATCTTGCGAGAACCCCACGCACAGGCGCTCGTTGGAAGGATCAAGCTCCATCATGTGCACCGCCGGGATACCCAGCTTTGCCAGGCGCTGGCGCATTTCCGGCCGCTGGCGCGTGCCGGTCAGCAACACACCATCCGGCGCGTGCGACAGATACGCCCGCAGCAGACGCTCTTCTTTCTCATCGTCATACGCCGTGTTGCCGATCAATATCTGGTAGCCCTTCGGGTCCAGCACTTCATTGATGCCGGCCAGCGTATCGATAAACACCGTGTTGGATAACGACGGAATCAGCACCGCCACCGTGTGCGAGCGCGATGAAACCAGTGTGCGGGCCGAGCGGTTGGGCACATAACCCAGTTCATCGACCGCCGCCAGAATCTGCGCCCGCAGTTTTTCAGAGACCAGATCCGGCGAATTGAGCGCGCGTGAGACCGTAATCGCACTCACCCCTACCTTGCCCGCTACATCGTGCAAGGTGGCGGCGCGAGACGCATTCTGGTTGGCTTTACGCGGCATGGATGTTCTGTGTGCTGACGGCAACAAAATTGAAACGGAACTCAGGATACCGGATTTTGCCGATGCATCGGGCAGCCGGGCTGATCATCAGGGTATTCATTTATTGTTAGGCGCGCTGCTGTTAACGTTAACATTGGCATCAATGTAGTCGATAAAATCCGACAACATTTCAGCGCCAATGACACGCACACGACCAGCGGACTGCGCCCCCTCGCCCTGCGGCAACGCCGGCAGGCACACGAATATGGAGATCGATCATGCTTAACGTACGACTGACCCTGTGCGCTGCCGCGCTGCTGGGCCTTGCTGCCTTCACGCAGGCGGCTGAAGTGGAAGTACTGCATTACTGGACCAGCGGCGGCGAAGCCAAAGCGGCCGGCGAACTCAAGACCATGCTGGAAGCCAAGGGCGACAAGTGGAAAGACTTCGCCGTGGCCGGTGGCGCAGGCGAAAACGCCATGACGGCACTCAAGACCCGCGTGGTCTCCGGCAACCCGCCTGCCGCCGCCCAGTTGAAAGGCCCGGCCATTCAGGAATGGGGCGATCAGGGCGTGCTGGTGTCGATTGATGACGTCGCCAAAGCTGAAGGCTGGGACAAACTCCTCCCGCCCGTCGTGGCCAATGTCATGAAATACAAAGGCCAGTACGTCGCCGCGCCGGTCAACGTTCACCGCGTGAACTGGTTGTGGATCAACGCCGACCTGCTGAAAAAAGCCAACGCCAAAGCCCCGACCACCTGGGATGAATTCTTCAAGACCGCCGACGCCATGCAAAAAGCCGGGATTATCCCGGTCGCCATTGGCGGCCAGTCCTGGCAAGAAGCCGAACTGCTGGAAAGCGTCGCCCTCGGCGTAGGCGGTGCCAGCTTCTACAAGAAAGCCTTTGTGCAACTGGATCAGGCCACGCTCAAAAGCCCGACCATGATCAAGGTGCTGGAAACCTACAAGCGCATCAAACCCTACACCGACAAAGCCGCCAACGGCCGCGACTGGAACCTGGCCACCGCCATGGTCATCAACGGCAAGGCCGGCATGCAGTTCATGGGCGACTGGGCCAAGGGCGAATTCGCCGTCGCCGGCAAACAGGCCGGCAAAGACTTCCTGTGCGTCGCCGCGCCGGGCAGCGCTGACGCGTACACCTTCAACGTCGACTCTTTTGCCTTCTTCAAACTGAAAGACAAAGACGCCGAGAAAGGCCAGCGCGACCTGGCGCAACTCTTGATGAGCCCGAAGTTCCAGGAAGTGTTCAATCTGTACAAAGGCTCGATCCCGGCACGCCAGGGCATGGACCTGTCCAAGTTTGACGACTGCGCCAAAAAGTCCTCCGCCGACTTCAAGAACGCCGCCGCCAAGGGCACGCTGGTCCCCTCCTGGGCACACGACATGGCCATCCCGCCTGCCGCCGAGGGCGCCATTTACGACGTCGCCGCCCAGTTCTGGAACGACGACAGCATGACCGCACAAACCGCAGCGCAAAAAATCGCCGCAGCGGCACGCGCCCAGTAACCCGCTTCCCTCCGAAGGCTGCAGCCCCCGACTGGTCGTTTGATGACTGGTGGGGGCTGTGTTTTTTGTTTTGCAGCCGGCTGGATTCCGGCTCAAGCCGCAATGACGCGGCAGTGAGGCGCAGCACGCAGCGCGAAACAGCCCAGTGTTGCAAGGTGGATTGCTTCGCGAATCCACCCTACAAAACCTGCCCCAGATCCCACAGCGGTTGCGGTTGCGGTTGCGGTTGCCGTTGCCGTTGCCGTTGCCTTTGCCTTTGCCTTTGCCTTTGCCTTTGCCTTTGCCTTTGCCTTTGCCTTTGCCTTTGCCTTTGCCGTTGCCTTTGCCTTTGCCTTTGATGTTGCCTTTGATGTTGCCTTTGACGTTGCCCCCCTTGACTGCGCCGAGCATCGCAGCAAGGCGCGGGGTTTCGGCGCAAGGGTGTTTGAGGGCTTTAGCCCGAGTTCCCTGGAGCCAGCCGCGCCTTGCGAGAAGCGCAGGGAACCCGAAGGGCGCAGTCGCAGGGGTCGCCTTTCTTTTGGTTACTTTTCTTTGGCGAAGCAAAGAAAAGTAACGTGCTCCGGCCACCGCCGGTATCAAAACCACCGCGCCGTCAGGCGCCAACAAAAGATCAAGGTTCTACAACCCGCCAAGCCACCCTATCGCCAGCCCCCGAATCCCCCCACCCCCCACCCCCCACCCCCCACCCCTCAACCCTCAACCCATTGATCCATCAGCCATTCAGCATTCCCGCCCGCCAGCCACGCCATAATCACGGTATACTAATGCGTTTTGAATTCCCCCCGCAGCGATGAACCTGTTCGTACTCGGCGTCAACCACGAAACCGCTCCGTTATCGGTGCGGGAGCGGCTTGCGTTTTCGCCAACCGAACTGCAGTCCGCGCTGCCTGGCCTTGTGGCCCAGCCTGGCGTGGTTGAAGCCGCCATCATCTCTACCTGTAATCGCACCGAACTCTATTGCAACGCCCGTGATCCGTCGGCCCTGATGGATTGGTACGCCGCCAGCCGTGGCCGCAAGACAGAAGAACTCAACAGTTATCTGTACGTGCATGCCGGTGGCGATGCCGCCCGCCACACCTTCCGTGTCGCCGCCGGGCTGGACTCGATGGTGCTGGGCGAAACGCAGATTCTGGGGCAGCTCAAAGATGCCGAACGCCAGGCGCGTGAGTCGGGCAGCATGGGCGTCTTGCTCAATGGCTTGTTCCAGCGCGCGTTTCAGGTCGCCAAAGACGTGCGCACCCAGACCCGTATCGGGTCGGCCTCGGTATCCATGGCGGCAGCGGGCGTCAAACTGGCGGAACGGATTTTCCCCTCGGTCTCTGAATGCAGCGTGCTGTTTGTGGGTGCGGGCGAGATGATCGAGTTGTGCGCCACTTATTTCTGTGCGCAAAAACCAAGAAAAATGGCGGTGGCCAACCGCACGCTGGAGCGCGGCGAGCTGCTGGCGCAAGCACATGGCGGTGAAGCGATCCTGCTGACCGATATCGCTGAGCGGCTGCATGAATTCGACATTGTGGTCAGTTCAACGGCCTCGCCGCTGCCGGTGATTGGCAAGGGCATGATTGAACGCGCGCTCAAGCTGCGCAAACGCCGCCCGCTGTTCATTGTTGATCTGGCGGTGCCGCGCGATGTCGAGCCTGAAGCCGCCGAACTGGACGATATCTATCTGTACACGGTGGATGACTTGTCTGAAGTGGTCCGCCAGGGCGTGCACGCGCGCCAGGGCGAGGTCGTCGCCGCCGAGGCGCTGATCTCTGATCATGTCAGCGAATTCAATCACTGGCTGGCCAGCCGTGAACTGGTCCCGACCATTCGCGACTTGCGCGATCACGCCGACCGCGCCGCACGCGCTGAACTGGCCAAGGCCAAAAAGCGCCTGGCGGCTGGCGATAACCCGGAAGAAGTGCTGGAAAAACTCACCGCACAACTTTCGGCCAAGTTTCTGCACGCCCCGCTGGCTTCACTCAATGCGGCCGATGGCGATGAACAAACCGCCCTCGTCACCGCAACCCGCCGCCTGTTTCGCCTCCACGACGAGGAATAGCTTTGATGTCACTGTTTCAAACCGCCCGCTGGCAACGCCAGTTTGATACGGGCGCGTTTGAGGTCGACACCGACCCTGCGCGCCTGCCCTTCGAGACTGCCTACGACTTTATCGGCCGCCGCTCCTATTGGGCCAAAGGCATGCCGGAGGCCGTGTTTCGCCGTTCCGTGGCCGGCGCTCTGTGCTTTGGCGTCTATCACGGCGAGGCGCTGGTGGGTTTCGCCCGGGTGATTACCGACGGCGCCACCATTGCCTATCTGGGCGATGTGTTTATCGACGAAGGCTACCGCGGGCGTGGTTTGTCCAAGTGGCTCATGGCCTGCATACACAGCCATCCAGACCTGACCGCCTTGCGTCGCTGGATGCTTTTTACTGCCGATGCGCACGAACTCTACCGCCAGTTCGGCTGGACCGAAGCGGCGCGACCCGAGCGCTATATGGAACGGCTTAATCAGAACGTTTACCAACAACAACAATGAAACCATCGATTCTGGCCCGACTGGCCCAACTTTCCGACCGTCTTGAAGAAGTGGGCGCCCTGCTCGCCTCTGAAGGCGCGACCAATGACATGAACCAGTACCGCAAACTCACCCGTGAGCATGCGGAGCTGGAGCCGGTTGTGGCGCTCTACAAGGATTACCGCCAGGCCGAGGCCGATATCGCCACAGCCCAGGACATGCTCTCCGACCCGGACATGAAAGAACTGGCCGAAGAAGAGCTGGCCGAAGGCAAGGCGCGGATCGAGTCGCTGGAGCTGGACCTGCAAAAGGCCCTGCTGCCCAAAGACCCCAACGACGAGCGCAATATCTTTCTGGAAATCCGTGCCGGTACCGGGGGTGATGAATCGGCACTGTTTGCGGCAGACCTCTTTCGCATGTACAGCCGCTATGCCGAGCGCAATCGCTGGCAGGTGGAAATCATGTCGGCCAATGAGTCTGACCTGGGCGGCTTCAAGGAAGTCATCGCCCGTGTTGTCGGCTTTGGTGCGTATTCCCGCCTGAAGTTTGAAAGCGGCGGCCACCGCGTGCAGCGCGTACCGGCCACGGAAACACAGGGCCGCATTCATACCTCCGCCTGCACCGTGGCGGTGATGCCGGAGGCCGATGAAGCCGAAGAGATCAATATCAATCCGGCCGATCTGCGCATTGATACCTTCCGCGCCTCTGGCGCCGGCGGGCAGCACATCAACAAGACAGACTCTGCCGTGCGCGTGACGCATATCCCGACCGGCATTGTGGTGGAATGTCAGGACGACCGCAGCCAGCACAAGAACAAGGCGCGCGCGCTGGCGGTACTGGCCGCGCGGATCAAGGATGTGCAAGACCGCGAGCGCCACGCCAAAGAAGCCGCCACCCGCAAGAGCCTGATCGGCAGTGGCGACCGCAGCGAACGTATCCGCACCTACAACTATCCGCAGGGGCGCATGACTGATCACCGGATCAACCTGACGCTGTACAAACTGGACGCGATCATGGATGGCGATCTGGAAGAGCTGACCCAGGCGCTGGTGAACGAACAACAGGCCGAGTTGCTGGCACAACTCGGGGAATAAGGCGTGACCGGTGATATGTGACGGGCAAGCTCAAAAAACGACACCCCGCACCACCACACGCCTCTTGAATACGGCCTGATCTGCGCAAGCGCGGATCAGGCCAGCCATCTTGATCAATTACACATTTAAAGCAGCGAGATGACAGGCGGTAGCCGGGTTTGGTTTTTCTCCTCACACCTCACCCCTGCCTCCTCACTCAGATATAATTGCCTGCTTTCCAGAAAGGGTTGTTATGCACGTTTTTTACGAAGAGGATGGTAGCTTCAAGGTCGCTACGGTCAAGGAATCGCAACCGGCGAGCTTGATGGTGGAAGACGTGCGAGGCAAGCGCAGCAAGGTCAAGAACGGCAATGTATTGCTCAAGTTCGAACGCCCTGCGCTCGATGAAGTGCTGCCGCAAGCCGAAACCCTGGCTGCCGAGATTGATCTGGACCTCTTGTGGGAAACGTGCGGCGAGCACGAGTTTGGCTTTGAAGAACTGGCCGCTGAATATTTTGGCGCCAACCCGTCGGCCGCCTCGCAGATTGCCGTGGTGCTGCGTTTGTCCGCCGCGCCCATGTATTTCTACAAAAAGGGCAAGGGCCGCTACAAGGCCGCGCCGGAAGAAAACCTGAAAGCCGCGCTGGCCGGGCTGGAGCGCAAGCAGCGCGAAGCCGAACAGATGGCGGTATGGCAGGCAGAACTGGTCGCCGGCAAGCTGCCCGACGCGTTCGCCCCCATCATCAACCGTTTGCTGCACCGCCCAGACAAAAACGGCATCGAATACAAAGCGCTGGCGCAAGCCGCCGACGCCGCCCACACCAGCCCCACCCGCCTGTTGCAAAGCGTGGGCGCCATTCCGGATGTGGCCGATTACTTCCTGCAAGGCTTCTTGCTGGAAACCTTCCCCAAGGGCCGCGAGGCCGTGGTCAGCCAGACCGTCACACTGCCAACCGATCTGCCGGTGGCCGACGTGCAAGCGTTCTCGATCGATGACGTGACCACCACCGAAATCGACGATGCGCTGAGCCTGAAAAAGCTGCCCAATGGCAACTGGCAAGTCGGCATTCACATTGCCGCGCCGGCCCTGGGTATTGCGCCGGATACCGAACTGGACAAGCTGGTGTTCGACCGCCTCTCTACCGTGTATTTCCCGGGCGACAAGATCACCATGCTGCCGGACTCGGCCGTACAGGTGTTCACCCTGCAAGAAGGCGCAGCGCGACCGGCCGTGTCGATGTATCTGGAAATCTCGCCAGGTTTTGACATCCTCAATCACCGTACGGTGGTCGAGCAGGTGCCCATTGCGGCCAACCTGCGCCACGACCAGATCGAAGCGCTCTTTAACGAGCTGACTGCCGGCAAGGAAGACGGTCCGGATTTCCCGTGGAAGGCCGAACTGACCACGCTGTGGCGCTTTGCCGGCAATCTGGAAGGCCGCCGTGGCCGCGCCGATGACCCCAACGCCCCGGTGCGCATTGATTACAGCTTCTACGTCGATACGCTGGAGAACGGCGAGAAGCGCGTACGCATCCTGCCGCGCAAACGTGGTTCGCCCATGGACAAGCTGGTCGCCGAAATGATGATTCTGGTGAACAGTCAGTGGGGCAAGGATTTGAAAGATGCCGAGATCGCCGGCATCTACAGAGTGCAGAACAATGGTCGCGTGCGCATGACCACGCAGCCCGGCCCGCACATTGGCCTGGGTGTGGAGTTTTACGCCTGGTCGTCCTCCCCGCTGCGCCGCGCGGTGGACTTTGTAAACCAGCAGCAGATCATCGCCATGGTGGGCGGCGTGAAACCGCGCTTCCAGAAAAACGACGCAGAACTGTTTGCGGCCATTGGTGCGTTTGACACCGCTTACGCCGCCTACGCCGACTTCCAGGACAAGATGGAGCGTTACTGGTGTCTGCGTTATATGGAACAGGAAAACATGCGCGAGTTCTCTGGCTCGGTCATCAAAGAGAACCTGGTGCGAGTGGATGGCATGCCGCTGGTGTTGCGCGTGCCCGGGTTGCCGGAATTACCGGCCGGTTCCACTGTCGTACTGCAACGACTGAAAACCGACTGGCTGGAACTGAATCTGGATTGCCGGTTAGCAACGATGTAACGAAGAATGGCCGGCCGGGCAGGCTGGCTGTTCGAATCGGGATGATTGTTTATGCAGCAGAAACGCCCTTTGAACTATTACCTGCCGATGCGCTTTGCCAACGGCGAGCAGATCCGGCAGTTCTCCAAGCCGTGCGTGCGTTGCGGCCACATGCTGGGCGCTAAAGACATGTTTGGCGTCGCGCGCTTGCTTGATGACAGCCTGGCGATTGCCGCCAAGGCCCAATGCCCCAAGTGTGGCGAGGTTTTTGGCGTGGCCTGTCGCGTGGATAACCACAAGCGCGTGACACGGGTGATCATGCCGGCCTTCCTGTTTGGCTGGTTCCTGCGCAACCTGCCAGTGCAACCGCGCGAGCGTGAAGCGGAAGTCGCCCGCGCCGCCGCCATGCTGGCCCAGGCCACCGAAGCCGCCGCGCCGCCGGCGCCAGTGACACCCCAGGAAATCATCCGCGCCGACGAAAGTGTGGGGAGCTACCAGGGCAAAGTGATCCCGGCCTGGGTGAAAGTAGATGGCCAGCAGATGGCGTTTGACCGCGTGTTGCTGAACGCGCGCCCAGGCCCGGGCGAGTTCTTGCTGGACGACTGCCTCGTCTACCGCGCCTGATCATTGATCAAACAGCCAGATGGCTGAAAGTGCCAGTACACCGGCCATATTTGCGATTTATAATCGCGCCCTTACAAGTGATGTCGGAGCTTTACCATGAACCGCAGCATGCTCAAATCCAAGATCCACCGTGTCACGGCCACCCATGCCGAACTGCACTACGAAGGGTCTTGCGCTATCGATGAAGATCTCCTCGAAGCAGCGAACATCCGTGAGTTTGAAGAAGTCACCATCTGGAACATCAACAACGGTGCACGTTTTTCGACCTACGCCATCAAGGGCGCACGGGGCTCGGGCATCATCTCGCTGAACGGTTCCGCCGCGCGCCAGGCCCAGGTGGGCGACTTGCTGATCATCGCCACCTTTGCCCAATACAACGAGACCGAACTGGCCAGCCATCACCCGGCGCTGGTGTTCGTTGATGCGCAAAACAAGATCAAGGAAATCAAGCACGGCATCCCGACACAAAACTGAGTGTCGCCGCCGCAGCTAAAAGCCCCGCCCGCACGCGGGGCTTTTGTTTTGGCGTCATGCGCCGGACCGGGCATGAATCACGTACCATTTGCTTCTTTGCATCCGGAGAAAACCCCCATGTCCGCTTCCCAGGTGCGCGACTATCTGTTGTCGCTGCAGCAAAACATCGTCGCTACGCTGGAAAACCTGGATGGTCACACCTTCCGCCACGATCAGTGGGACCGCGCGGAAGGCGGGGGCGGGATTTCACGGCTGGTGGAAGACGGTGGCCTGATCGAGCGCGGCGGGGTTAATTTCTCTCACGTCAAAGGGCAGACACTGCCCCCTTCTGCCACCGCGCACCGCCCGGAACTGGCCGGCCGCGCGTGGGAAGCCATGGGCGTATCGCTGGTCATTCACCCGCGCAACCCCTACGTGCCGACCGTGCACATGAACGTGCGCATGTTCCGCGCCTATGCCGAAGGTCACGATGATGTCGTGTGGTTTGGCGGCGGCATGGACCTGACGCCCTACTACGGCTTTGAAGAAGACGCCCATCACTTCCACACCACCTGCCGCGACGCCCTGGCGCCGTTTGGCGACGCGTACTACCCCAAGTACAAAGCCTGGTGCGACACGTATTTCTTCCTCAAACACCGCAACGAACCGCGCGGCATTGGCGGCATTTTCTTCGACGACTTGTCAGAACTGGGTTTTGAAGGCGGCTTCGCCTTCATCCGCGCCGTAGGCGACGCCTTCCTGCATGCCTGGGTACCCATCGTCGAACGCCGCCGCGAATACCCGTTTGGCGAACGCGAACGCGACTGGCAAGCCTATCGCCGCGGCCGCTACGTCGAATTCAACCTGGTATGGGACCGCGGCACCCTGTTTGGCCTGCAGTCTGGCGGGCGAACCGAATCCATCCTCATGTCGATGCCGCCGATTGTGAAATGGCGCTACGACTGGCACCCACCACAAGGATCAGCAGAAGCCCGCCTGATGAGCGACTTCCTCATCGGCAAGGACTGGGTGTGAGGTGTGAGGTGTGAGGTGTGAGGTGTGAGGTGTGAGGTGTGGCAGAGCGTACGTTGGATTGCTCTGCGCATCCACCCTGCACACCGGGGCAGAGCTGGCTTGAGTGGTGCTGTTTCAGGGCTTTACTGGATTCCCGCCTGCGCGGGAATGACGAAGTGGTGAGGCTGCCGGGTCATTCTTGCAAGCAGACAGTTTGCGCGATTGGTCTGCCGTTGCCGTTGCCGTTGCCGTTGCCATTGCCATTGCCATTGCCATTGCCATTGCCGTTGCCGTTGCCGTTGATTTCCGGGGTTGCAGTTGCTTTTGACGTCCCTCCCCCTGACTGCGCCGAGCATCGCAGCGAAGTCCGGGGTTGCGGCGAAGGGGTGTTTGAGCGAAGCGAGTTCCCGTAGCCAGCCGGACTTCGCGAGAAGCGCAGGGAACTCGCGTAGCGAGCGCCGTCGCAGGGGTCGCCTTTCTTTTGGGTACTTTTCTTTGGCGACCCAAAGAAAAGTACCGTGCTCCGGGCACCCCCGGTATCAAAACACCGCGCCGCAGGCGCTAACAAGGTTTGGGTTTGGGTTTGGGTTTGGGTTTGGGTTTGGGTTTAGGCTTCACAAGCTAACCACTCCCCCTCCCCCCAAAAACAAAAAAAGCCATCTCAACGACGGCCTTTTTTTGCCCAACCCCCACCCCACCCAAACAAATCACTTCCGGCTAATCGCCCGCCAGCCAATATCCGTCCGGTGCTGCTCACCATCAAAATGCACCCCGGACAACAACTCATAAGCCCGCTTCTGCGCCGCCTTGAACGTCTCACCAAACGCAGTCACGCACAACACGCGCCCGCCGCTGGTAACCGGCTTGCCATCTGCATTGAGCTTGGTACCGGCATGGAACACATGGCCGTCTTCCACCTCAGGCGTCGCGCCAGTGATCACATCACCCACGCGCGGGGTCTCCGGGTAATTGGCAGCAGCCATCACCACACCCAGCGCCACGCGGCGATCCCATTCGGCTTCAACCTTGTCCAGCGTGCCTTCAACGGCATGCTCGACCAGGTTCACCAGATCGCTCTTCAGACGCAGCATGATCGGCTGGGTTTCCGGGTCGCCCATGCGGCAGTTGAATTCCAGGGTCTTGAGCTGGCCTTCCGGGCTGATCATCAGACCGGCGTACAAAAAGCCGGTGAAGATGATGCCGTCGCGTGCCATGCCCTGTATGGTCGGCATGATCACTTCACGCATGGCCCTGGCGTGGATTTCCGGCGTCACCACCGGGGCCGGGCTGTAGGCGCCCATGCCGCCCGTGTTGGGGCCTTCGTCGTGGTCTTTCAGACGTTTGTGATCCTGGCTGGAGGCCAGCGCCAGCACGTTCTTGCCATCTACCATGACGATGAAGCTGGCTTCTTCACCGGTCAGGAATTCTTCAATCACCACACGCGCGCCAGCGTCGCCCAGCTTGTTGTCAGACAACATGCTGTCCACGGCGTCATGGGCTTCTTGCAGCGACATTGCCACCACCACGCCCTTGCCGGCGGCCAGACCATCGGCCTTGATGACAATCGGAGCGCCCTTGGCGTCGATATAGGCGTGCGCTTTGGCGGCGTCAGAGAAGGTCTCGTAGTCGGCAGTGGGGATGCCATGGCGCTTCATGAAGGCCTTGGCGAAATCCTTGGAGCTTTCCAGCTGTGCTGCGGCTTTGGTCGGGCCAAAAATCTTCAGGCCGGCTTTGCGGAACGCATCGACCACCCCTTTGGACAACGGGGCTTCCGGGCCAACGACGGTAAGCTGGATCTGCTCGCGCTGGGCAAAGGCCACCAGCACGTCGATATCAGTGATCGGCACATTGGTCAGATTGGGCTCCAGCGCGGTACCCGCGTTGCCCGGCGCCACAAATACCTTGCCCACACGGGGCGACTGCGACAATTTCCAGGCCAGCGCGTGTTCGCGCCCGCCATTGCCGATTACAAGCACGTTCATGTGTATATCCTGATTATTCAAATGCGTAGCGACTGAAGAAGAAAGCCACATCCCCGTTGTTCACGCCGCCCAGGCTGGGAATCCAGGTGCCCATGATGTAAACCTGACGATAGCGGATCGCGGCCACCGGCAGCGCGATCGGGAAAGGAATACCACCAAAGATGTCCCGGCGGGAGGTCATGCCGACGGAGTAACCACCGCCGAACGACAAGCCGCCCAGGATCGGGTCGGTAAACCACAGCCCGGCGTAGCCCACCATGAATTCCGGGTTCTTGTGCGAGTCAGAAAACATCAGGCCCAGAACGATATCTTCGTTGCCCTTGTCATCAATGACGTGCCGGCCATAACCGCCACCCCAGCCCCACTTGTTCAGTTGTTCCAGTTTTTCTTCGGTGTACTGGTGCGGGTCATGCCAGGTGTAGCCGGAGATATAAATATCCGACTTGCCGTTCTGGTACACATCAGAAACGTGTGTACAGGCCTGGTCGAGCCAGCTTCCCATGCCGGTGCAGTCAATGGCTGACGCCAACGGCGCAGCAAGGCTCAAGATCAAGGCAGCAAGTGTTTTTTTCATGAGAGACGAGTTTCTTCTGGTGAATATGAAGCGGTACGGATCTGACCAGTTGCGGGCTGGTTGGCACGATCCGTGAACCTGATTGCAACGCAGCATGCACGTTCTGCCGGCATTTTACAGCCTGCCGCGTCCATGCCAAGCAAGCCAGTCAACTTCCTGCAAGGAAACCAGACTGTCCCTACGGGGCGCGGGCCTGTTCGGGCCGGTACTGTTTGCTCTTAACGCAGCAAAGCACATCAGGTTGAACCGGTTGCCCTGCCGTCAGTGTGATCCGACAACATGACAACCAGATATGAAGCTCATCCTGGCACCCCTTATGCCAGACAGCACACACGGGATGACCAGGAAGGTGGGACTGGTTTGCTTAGTGACGGAAGTGGCGGATGCCCGTCAGCACCATGGCGATGCCATGTTCGTCGGCTGCGGCGATGACTTCTTCATCACGCACAGAGCCACCCGGCTGGATGATGGCCGACACGCCGTTTTCAGCGATCACATCGACACCGTCGCGGAACGGGAAGAAAGCATCCGACGCGGCCACGGAGCCACGCAGTTCCAGACCGGCCGAGCGTGCCTTGATGGCGGCGATCTTGGTCGAATCAACGCGGCTCATCTGGCCGGCGCCGATACCCAGGGTCTGGCCATTGCCGCAGAACACGATGGCATTGGATTTGACGAACTTGGCCACGCGCCAGGCAAACAACATGTCTTTGAGCTGTGCTTCAGTCGGGGACTTCTTGGTCACGACCTTCAGATCAGACAGCTTGAGGGCGTGGACATCCGGTGTTTGCACCAGCAGGCCACCACCAACGCGCTTCACATCAAACTTGTTCTCACCCGATTCCAGCGGCACGGTCAGTACGCGCACGTTCGGCTTCTTGGCCAGCAGCGCCAGCGCATCGGCGCTGTAGCCCGGGGCGATCAGCACTTCCAGGAACTGGGCAGCCACGGCCTGGACGGTGTCGCCATCCACTTCGCGGTTAAACGCAATGATGCCGCCGAAGGCCGAGGTGGTATCGGTCGCGAACGCAAGGCGGTACGCGCTGAAGGTATCGGCACCCACGGCCACGCCGCACGGGTTGGCGTGCTTGACGATCACGCAGGCCGGCTCTTCAAACTGCTTCACGGCTTCCCATGCCGCATCAGAGTCAGCGATGTTGTTGTACGACAGTTCCTTGCCTTGCAGCTGGGCGTAACGCGACAGGCTGCCGGCGGCCGGGTCCAGATCGCGGTAGAAGGCGGCGGACTGGTGCGGGTTTTCGCCGTAACGCATGTCCTGCACCTTCACGAATTGCAGGTTCAGGCGTTCCGGGTAGGCTTTTTTCTCGCCGTCTGTGGTCAGTGCGGTCAGGTAGTTGGAGATCGCGCCGTCATAGGCAGCGGTATGGCTGAACGCCTTTTTGGCCAGACCCACGCGGGTAGCCAGCGTCAGGCCGCCCTGGTTGTCTTTCATTTCTGCGATCAGCGGTGCGTAGTCAGACGCATCGGTCACAATGGCAACGTGGGCGTGGTTCTTGGCGGCGGAACGCACCATGGCCGGGCCACCGATATCGATGTTCTCGATGGCATCTTCAAAGCTGCAATCGGGCTTGGCGATGGTGGCTTCGAACGGGTAGAGGTTCACGCACACCAGGTCGATATTGCCAATACCGTGTTCGGCCATTTTGGCCACGTGGCTGTCCAGATCGCGACGGCCCAGAATGCCGCCGTGGATTTTGGGGTGCAGCGTTTTCACGCGGCCATCCAGCATTTCAGGAAAGCCGGTGTAATCGGCCACTTCAATGACCGGCACGTTGTTGTCTGCCAGCAGTTTGGCGGTACCACCGGTAGAGAGGATCTCTACACCGAAACCCGAGAGGGCTTTGGCAAATTCGAGTACACCGGTTTTGTCGGAAACGCTGATCAGCGCGCGCTTGATGATGGTCATTGCTGTTTTTCCTGATGCCCGTGGAGGTAAAGATCAAAACACTAACGAAACAACTCACAGTAAAACCGGGTGCCCCGCTGGCGGTGGCACGTGCTGCCCTGACCAGATGATCAAAGCATGTCGTAGGTCTGCAGTTTTTTACGCAACGTATTGCGATTGATGCCCAGCACTTCTGCGGCGCGGGTCTGGTTACCGGCAACGTGATCAAGGACGAGCTCCAGCAACGGTTTTTCAACGCGTGCCAGAACCATGTCATAAAGCGCGCACGGCGCTTCACCATCCAGATCCTCGAAATACCGGGCCAGCGAGGACCGGATGGATTCAGCGATAGGATCTTCTTCCTGCGTAATGACGCAAGTGGCTGGCTGGTTCATGGTTACTTCCCTGAAACTGCCCTCAGGTCTTGCCTGGGACTTTTAGTGATAAATGCGGCGGCCTTGTGGCCTGCCGTCATGCTGCCGCGAGCGCGACATCCGCGTGCGTGGCAGTCTCCTCCATGTCGTAAATCAACCGCTCGCCCAGTTCAGCCAGACTATCGAAATACGCGCTCACAGCGGCATGCTGCGCAGCGGTCGAGTCCAGCTTGTACATGGCCTGGCGAAAAGCATTGCCATCCTTCAGGCCCTTGGTATACCAGGCGATATGCTTGCGGGCAATCCGGCAACCGGAATACTCGCCATAAAACGCATAAAGCTCGTCAAGGTGTTGCAACAATACAGCACGAATCTCGCTGACCTCGGGCGCAGGCAGTATGTCGCCAGTGGCCAGATAGTGCGCAATTTCGCGGAACAACCAGGGCCGACCCTGCGCTGCGCGACCAATCATGATCGCGTCGGCACCGGTTTCGGCCAGTACGGCTTTGGCTTTTTGCGGCGTATCGATGTCGCCATTGGCAATCACCGGAATACGCAGCATGGATTTGACTTCACGAATCAGCCCATAGCGGGCCGCGCCGTTATACATGTCTTCCCGCGTGCGGCCATGCAGGGCCAGCGCGGCAATACCGGCGGCCTGGGCACGCTCTGCCACACGCAGTACGTTTTCTGCCCCGTTGCTGAAACCCAGGCGGGTCTTGAGCGTGACGGGAACATCTACCGCCGCGACCACGGCATCCAGAATCTCGCCCACCAGGGCCTCATCCTTGAGCAGCGCGGAACCGGCCAGCTTGTTGCACACCTTCTTGGCCGGGCAGCCCATATTGATGTCGATAATCTGCGCGCCCAGTTCCACATTAAGCTTTGCCGCCTGAGCCAGCATGGCCGGATCAGAACCTGCAATCTGCACCGCAATCGGGCCGGGCTCGCCAGCGTGGTCCATGCGGCGACGGGTCTTTTCGTTATCCCACAGCGCGTTATTGGCCGTAATCATCTCGGACACGGCGTAGCCTGCCCCGAAATGACGGCACAACTGGCGAAACGGTCTGTCGGTTACACCCGCCATGGGCGCGACGAACAGGTTGTTTTGTAAGGGAAAAGGACCGATCTGCATGGTGACCGCTGTCGCAGAAAAGGCCGGAATTCTACCGCCTGCTTATTTTTTGGGCAACCGCAACGGCTTGGGCGGTGTCACCAAAGCGTCACGCCAGGCGGTCAGGACCAGCACTGGCGGCCTCCTGGCGCGTTTTTGATCAAGCGCAAACTTTGCCGTTTGGCAGAACCGGCTTTTTTCTGCCGCAACGCACACAAGGCTGAAACTTACGGCGAGCAGCAGCCAGGGCTGTAACGTTTATTTACGCAAAGGTCATCAGAGCGGTTCACAATCAGTCGACACAGAGTACGAAACCCACAGAACGAGTCGATAAAACATGAACACACGTCGCCCTGCTGCCCGCCATTCCCTGTACGCCTACGCCTGGGATCTGGCCGGGCGCGATACCCGCAGCACTGTTGATGAAATCCTGGATCTGGGCGTGGATGGCCTGAGCCTTGCCGCCAGTTACCACGCCGGCAAATTCATGCGCCCACGCGCAACAGGCGCCGGCAAGGTGTATTTCCCGGAAGACGGCACGGTGTATTTCAACCCGCAGCCCGCCCGTTACCGTGCCATCCAGCCGCAACCGCACTCTGACGCCGCGGTGCGCCAGGTAGCGTATGACCTGGCCGATGACGGCCGTCTCAAGCTGTCGGCCTGGACCATCCTGTTCCACAACACCCGCCTTGGCGAAGCACGCCCGGAACTGACCGTGAAAAACGCCTGGGGCGACAGCTATGTTTACGCGCCCTGCCCCATGCAGCCGCAACTGATCGACTACGCCACCGATCTTTCGACCGACCTTGCCAGCGCGTTGCCCTGGCAAAGCCTCACGCTTGAATCCCCCGGCTGGGCGCCGTATGCACATGGCTATCATCACGAATTCGCACAAGTGCGCAGCAATGTCTGGCTGGATACCATGTTGGGCCTGTGCTTTTGCGACGCCTGTAAAACCCGCGCCCGCGAAGACGGTATTGACGCCGTCGGCCTGGCTGCCCGCATCCGCACGCGCGTGGACGGTTATCTGAACGGCCCCGCCGACGCCAGCGACACCCAGGCCGCCGCCTGGCTGGCCGCCGACATCCTGGACGACATCGAACTGGCCGCCTTCCTGCGCATGCGCCAGCGCCACGTCACCAGCATTGTCAGCCGCATCCGCGCCGCGATCCCCGCCGAAGTCGCCCTCTATGTCATCCCGACCGTGCAACGCCCCACCGCGCAAACCTGGCTGGAAGGCACCGACCTCAAAGCCATGGCCCACGCAGCCGACGGCATTGAAGTACCCTTCTACGAACCCGACGCCAACCGCGTACTGGCCGACGCACTCGACACCATCCGCCGCGTGGGCGACGCCAAACGCGTCCGGGGCATCCTGCGTCCCGGCGTACCCGACCTGGGCGACGGAGCCCAAACCGGCGCCGCGCTGGCCGGCCTGCAACGCATGGGAATCGAACACGTCGGGTTCTACAACTACGGCATGCTGCGGCAAGTGCACCTGGATGGTTTGCGCGGCGTGCTGAAGAAGTAATCAGGGCGCGTTGCACCAGTCACAGCGATGTCGTTGCCGATCTTCACGCTATGCGGTTCTTGCCAGAGCATGGCGCCGCTCCGGCGCCGCACTGGATACCTGCCTGCGCAGGAATGACGAGGTGGTGGGATGCAAGCGCAGTAGATATCGCCGTTGCCTTTGTTTTTAGGGATTGCAGTTGCCATTGCAGTTGATTTTCGGGGTTGCAGTTGCAGTTGCAGTTGCTTTTGACGTACCTCCCCTTGACTGCGCCGAGCATCGCAGCGAAGTCCGGGGTTGCGGCGGAGGGGTGTTTGAGCAAAGCGAGTTCCCGTAGCCAGCCGGACTTCGCGAGAAGCGCAGGGAACTCGCGCAGCGAGCGCAGTCGCAGGGGTCGCCTTTTCTTTGGTTACTTTCTTTTGGCGAAGCAAAAGAAAGTAACGTGCTCCGGCCACCGCCGGTATCAAAACACCCGCGCCGCCAGGCGCTAACACCTGCCCCCCCCCCTTCAAACACCACAACGGTGGACTGCCGCCAAGCTCCAACTCCCCCCTACCCCCTGACTCTGGCCACAACAGAGCCCCATCCAGGCTCCAGACTGGATTCCTGCCTGCGCCGGAATGACGAAGTAGTTCGATGGAGTAAACGATGCACTCCTGCCCAGATCACACCTGCGACTCCCCGCCCGCACAAGAATTGACACGCCAGTACCAAAAAACCCCTCCCCCCGCTTCATGTTACGATATCCCCCCAATCCACCCTCCCTCGTGAACCACGCCATGAGCCGCTTCTGGAGCCCCATCGTCCAAACGCTGACCCCGTATGTACCGGGTGAGCAACCCAAGATTGCCAATCTGATCAAACTCAATACCAACGAGAACCCGTACGGCCCGTCCCCGCGCGTGCTGGAAGCCATTGCTGCCGAAAGCAGCGACGCCCTGCGCCTGTACCCGGACCCGAACTCGGATCGTCTCAAGCAGACCATCGCGCATTACCACGGTATCGAGCCCAACGAGATCTTTGTCGGCAACGGTTCGGACGAAGTGCTGGCCCATACCTTCATGGCGCTGCTCAAACATGACAAGCCGCTGCTGCATCCGGATATTTCCTACTCGTTCTATCCGGTGTACTGCGGCCTGTATGGCGTAGAGAACAAACTGGTGCCGCTGGATAGCGCAATGCGCATCAACCCCGCCGATTACAACCAGGATTGCGGCGCCATCATCATCGCCAACCCCAACGCCCCGACCGGTATTGCACTGACCGCGGCTGAGGTGGAAACCCTGGTGCAGGCGCACCCGGACAAAGTGGTGGTCATTGACGAGGCGTATATCGATTTCGGCGGCGAGACGGTGATTCCGCTGATCAAGCGCTACCCGAACCTGCTGGTGATCCAGACGCTGTCCAAATCCCGTTCGCTGGCAGGCTTGCGTATTGGCTTTGCTGCCGGCCACCCGGACCTGATCGAAGGGCTGGAGCGCGTGAAGAACAGTTTCAACAGCTACCCGCTGGACCGCATTGCCATTGCGGCCGGTGTGGCGGCGTATGAAGACGAGACTTACTTCCAGCGCACCGTCCAGGCGGTGATCGATACCCGTACTAATCTGGTTGCCGGCCTGACCTTGCTGGGCTTTGAGGTGCTGCCTTCGGCCACCAACTTTGTGTTCGCCCGCCACCCGCGCCACGATGCGGCCAAACTGGCGACCGACCTGCGGGCCAAGGCCATTCTGGTACGGCATTTCAAGCAGGCGCGCATTGATCAGTACCTGCGCATCAGCATCGGCACGGATGAACAGTGCGAGGCGCTGGTCAACGCGCTGCAAGCGTTGATCGCGGCCTGATCGCCCCCGACAAAGCCCGGCCGGCGCCGGGCTTTTTTCGCGCCTGGCCCATGCCAATTGCATAAGCAAGCGCTTATGGCAAATCAGTCGTCCCTATTTGGCGACACCTGCCGCACCAGGCTTGCGGCACTGCACACCCGGGGTTAATGTGCCCAACACAGAACGTACGGAAAAACCCTGATGCCGCTCCTGATTTTCTTCGCCCTGATCGTGGTTGTGCTGGTGTATTTCGTGATGATCTACAACAACCTCGTCAGCCTGAAACACAACATCGGCCGGGCCTGGTCCAATATCGACGTGCTGCTTAAACAGCGCCACGACGAACTGCCCAAGCTGGTGGAGACCTGCAAGCACTACATGCAGTTCGAGGCCGAGACGCTGGAGAAAATCATGCTGGCGCGCGGCGGTGTGGCGCAGGCGCGCGAACAGCGCGACATGGTGGCGCTGGGGGCGGCAGAACAACAATTGCGCAGCCGCCTTGGCGCGCTGTACGCCACGGTGGAGGCCTATCCGGAACTGCGGGCCAACATGCAGTTCCAGCATCTGGTCGGGCGCATCACCCAGTTAGAGAACGATATCGCGGATCGCCGCGAGTTCTACAACGACACCGTGAACGTCAACAACGTGCGGATCGAACAGTTTCCGGATGTGATCGTCGCCAATGCGTTTCACTTCAAGCCGGCGCAATTGCTGGAATTCGACAGCCACGACAAACAGGATGTCTCGGTCGGCACCTTGTTCCAGCGCTGATTCTCATTACGCACCATGCTGCAAATCCCTTTAGACAACCTCTGGCTGGATCGCCTGCGCCGCTGGCCGCTGGGCGCGGTCATGCTGGCTGCCCAGGCCGTGGTCCTGACCACTGGCGCCGCGCACGTACACCGCCCGCGTGATTTCCTGCTGTTGCTGTGCCTGATCGCCGTCATGTCTGGCTGGGCGTGGGTGCATCATCGCCGTCGTTACATGTTGCTGGGCGGCACGCCGTTAGCGCGCATCGGTTCTGCACCGCAGGGTTACGTGCAGGTGGCCGGGGTGGCCCAGGCGCTGGATGACGGCACGCTGGTGTGTCCGGGCGTGGATATGCGCTGCGTCTGGTATCAGGTGGTGGTGGAACAGCGCCAGTGGTCCGGTACGCAAAACGGCGGCGAATACCGTTACGTCGATACCTTGCAAAGCGCCCACGGCTTTTTGCTGGCCGATGACACCGGCCGCTGCCTGATCGACCCGGATGGCGCTGAAATCCGCAGTACCGACACCATGGTGGAGCACAAGGACAACTGGCGTTATACCGCCCGCATGATTTGCGAAGGCGAGCCCATTTACGCCATTGGCGAGTTTGTCTCGGTGCGTGATCAACCCGTGGACATGAAACTGGCCGTTTCGCAAAAGCTGGCGGACTGGAAGCGGGACCGGGCCGAGTTGCTGCGCCGCTTTGATACCGACCGCAACGGCCAGATTGACGAGAACGAATGGACCGCCGCGCGCAAGGCGGCCGAGCGTGAGGTGAGCGATGAAACCGCCGAGGCGCAAATGCAGGCGCCGGCCCACGTCATGCGCGCCAGCCGCGATGGCCGCCCGTTTCTTGTCGCCACAGAAGACCCGTCCGAGGGCGTATCGCGCAACCGGCGCTGGGGCTGGCTGCATCTGGCGCTGCTGCTGGCCACGCTGTTTGGCACCTTGTATCTGGCCCACCATCCGCAGTGGATTCCGGGCCATCACCCCGCTGCGGTCGATACCGTCAGCGGTAACGCCGGCAACAGCAATCCCTGACCTGTGCGCCGGCGCTTCGCCGGTGCGTCCGCCCGGCGTACAATCACGCTTTACGCCCACCGGATCTGAACCCGCATGCGCATCGCTCTTGCCCAAATCAATGCTGTTGTTGGCGATCTGCCCGGCAACCTGGACCTGATCCTCGCCGCCGTGGCCGAGGCGCGCAAACAAGGCGCAGACCTCATCCTGACGCCAGAACTGGCGCTGACCGGCTACCCGCCCGAAGACCTGTTGCTGCGCCCCGCTTTCCTTGATGAATGCCGCAAGGCCATTGGCCGGCTGATTGATGAAGTGGACGGCATTACGCTGGTGATTGGCCACCCGTACGGCAGTGGCGAAGACCGCTTCAACTGCGCAACGGTGATCCGCGATGGCCACTTGCTGGGCCGTTACGAAAAAATGCTGCTGCCCAACGATGAAGTGTTCGATGAAGTCCGCTACTTCACGCCGGGCGTGCAACCGCTGGTGTTCGAACAAAACAACACGCAGATCGGCATTGTCATCTGCGAAGACGCGTGGGATATCGACCCCGCCAGCGCCGCGCAGGAAGCCGGCGCAGAACTGCTGCTGGTCCTGAATGCCTCGCCCTATCACCTGAACAAGCAAACCACGCGACTGGAAGTACTGGGCCAGCGCGTGGAAGAAACCGGCATCCCACTGGTGTACGTGAACATGGTCGGCGGCCAGGATGAACTGGTGTTCGATGGCCACAGCTTTGCACTGAACCGTGAAGGCAAGCTGGTTGCCCAGTTGCCGGCATTTGAATCTGCCCTGCAGGTGGTGGAATTCAAAGGCGGTGATCTGCTGCCCACAGCCATTGTGCCGGCGCTGTCTGAAGAAGCCAGCGTATGGGCCGCGCTGGTGACCGGCGTGCGCGATTACATTGGCAAGAACCGTTTCCCCGGCATTTTGCTGGGCCTGTCGGGCGGGATCGATTCTGCCGTGGTGCTGGCGATTGCCTGCGACGCGCTGGGCGCCGACAAGGTGCACGCGGTGATGATGCCGTCGCGCTATACGGCCGATATCTCGGTTAATGACTCGCGCGAGATGATCCAGCGGCTGGGCTGCAAGTATTCCGAAATCGAAATCTGGCCGATGTACGAAGCCTTTATGGGCGGTCTTGCGCCCGAATTTGCCGGCCTGAAAGAGGACACCACAGAAGAGAACCTGCAAAGCCGGATTCGCGGCACCTTGCTGATGGCGCTCTCCAACAAGAGCGGCAAGCTGGTGCTCACCACCGGCAACAAATCAGAAATGACTACCGGTTACGCCACGCTCTATGGCGACATGGCCGGCGGCTTTGCTGTGCTCAAAGATGTGGCCAAGACGCTGGTGTACCGCCTGGCGCGCTGGCGCAATACGATGAGCGAGGTGATTCCCGATCGCATCATCACCCGCCCGCCGTCGGCCGAACTGCGCCCGGACCAGAAAGACCAGGACAGCCTGCCGGCGTATGAAATCCTCGATGCCATCTTGCAGATGTACGTGGAAGAGAACCTCTCCAAGGCCAATATCGTGGCGCGCGGTTTCGAGACGGCCGATGTGGAGCGCGTGGTCAAACTGCTGAAGATCAACGAATACAAACGCCGCCAGGCCCCGGTTGGCCCGCGGGTCACCCACCGCGCCTTTGGCAAGGACTGGCGCATGCCGATTACGCACCGCTTCAACCTGTAAACATTATCCGCACGACAAGGGGGCTTTTGCCCCCTTTTTTCATGACAAAAAAACTGGAGAAAACCACAGCCATGCCCGCCCCTGTCCTGATCCTGCCCGGCCTGTATTGCTCTGGCCCGCAACACTGGCAAAGCCATTGGGAAGCCGCCAACCCGGACTTCATCCGCGTTGAACAAGCCGATTGGGAAACACCGCACTGTGCCGACTGGGTAAGCACACTGGACACAGCCATTGCCGCGTGCGCCGAGCCGCCGGTGCTGGTCGGCCACAGCCTGGCGTGCACGCTGATTGGCAAATGGGCCGAACAACATCAACGTCCGATCAAGGGCGCCTTGCTGGTGGCGCCCAGCGATATCGAAGCCCCCAGCTACCCGGAAGGCACCAGCGGTTTTGGCCAGATGGTGACCCTGCGGCTGCCTTTCCCCAGCATTGTGGTGGCCAGCAGCAACGATGAATACGTGACACTGCCCCGCGCGCGGGCGTTTGCCGCCAACTGGGGTAGCGAGGTGGTGGAAGTCGGCCCGTTGGGGCATATCAACAGCAGCAGCAACCTGGGTCTGTGGCCAGAAGGATTTGCGTTGCTGGAGAAACTGCGCGGCTGATTTTTCGGCCGACTGTCTCTGGTCTGATCCGGGCATGGCGGTATACTCCTGACTCTTTCGCAGGAAAGAAACTATGTCCGGCATCCACAGCCTCACGCTGTTCGTCCTCTCCGGCCTTCTGCTGAATATCGCGCCCGGCCCTGACTCCTTCTACATCGTCACCCGCAGTGTCACCCAGGGCTTCAGAGCGGGCTCTGCCGCCGCATTGGGCATTGGCGCGGGCACCATGGTGCATATCTTCGCCGCAGCGTTTGGCCTTTCTGCCGTGCTGGCGACGTCAGCGGCGGCGTTTACGGTCGTCAAGCTGATTGGTGCGGCCTATCTGTTGTATGTCGGCGTGGGCATGCTGCGTTCGCGCTCAAACAAAGCGGCGACCGCCGAGACGACCCCGGTGATTCCGCCTGCGCCGCTCTGGGCCATTTTCCGCCAGGGCTTCTGGACCAATGTACTGAACCCGAAAGTCGCGCTGTTCTTCCTGGCGTTTGTGCCGCAGTTCATCAATACCGATGCCCCGCACACCGCGCTGAGTTTTGTCATTCTCGGGCTGATCTTCAATTTTAACGGCATGCTGTGGTGCCATTTCCTGGCGCTGACCGCACACCAGGCCGCCCGGCGCTTGCGCGGAGCCGGTCGATTCACGGCCTGGTTGAACCGGGTGATGGGTGGGGTGTTTGTCTATCTGGGAGTGAAGCTGGCGTTAGTGCAGCAGCGCTAGGCGAATCGGCCTGTTACTGCAGTTTTTTCTGCGCAAAGATAATCGCCGCCGACACCAGCGCCAGCAGCGCCAGCACGCGGTACAGGTCGTTGCAGGCGATCAGCAACACCTGGTGATCCACCACCCCGGCCACCTGCGCCAGCGCTGCGCGGGTGGCTTCATCGGCCGGCATGCCCTCATGCATGAACACGGCTTTCAGCGTGGCGATCATGTGGTTGAAGGCCGGATTGAATTCATTGGCAAAGCCGGCGTAATAGTCATACACCGCCGCTTGCCGGTTCTGCATCATGATCGCCGCCACGGCCTGCGCCAAAGAGCCCGACCATTGCCGCAGCAGGTTCTTGTTGCGATAGCCGTGGGCAAACTGCTCGGCCTTGAGTTCACGATAAGTCAGCCCGGCGACCGGAATCACCAGCAGCACGCCAAAGAGGCCCTTGGCAATCAGCGGCAAAAAGAAGGCAGAGAGCGGCATGCCAGGTGGCATGAAAGAGAACACCAGGCTGCACGCCGCCAGCGCAAACACGCCGGTCAGCATCAACGGTTTTTTCTGCTTGAAGCGCGATGCCCAGCGCAAATAGCCCAGGATCACCAGAAAACTCACCACGGATGAAAACGTATTGAGCCAGCCCGCGGTCTCGACCGGCACGCCTTGCGCACGTTCAGCGTAGATGGGAAAAAGGTAGTTACTGAAGTTGGCCAGGAAGTAATGAATGAAATACAGCCCCAGGCCCGTCAGATAGACCTGGTTATTCAGCCCGCGCAGCACAAACACCGGTGACGGGTGCCGGTACTGATGCCAGGTAAACCAGGACAGCGCGCCCACGCCCACCAGCACAAACAGCGCAAAGTGCAGCGGGTAGGCAAAAAAATCAAAACGCGCTTCCGACAGTGCCAGTTGTACGCTGATTACGCCAACGCCAAAGATGACCAGCGGAATCGGGGTGAAATCGCCGCCGTGCTGCTGTTTGGGCACCACCACCGGCAGCCACAGAAAACATCCCAAAGAGGCCACCGCCGCCACCGGCACCACGCCCCAGAACACCCAGCGCCAGGAATAGTTTTCAATCCAGGTGCCCGCCAGCGCCGGTGCCAGCGCAGAGACCGAAAAAATGGCGATCATGAAATACCTGACCGCCGTGCCACGCTCTTTCGGGTTGAACATCAGATTGATCAAGATGCGGCTGCTGGTAAACAGCGCCCCGCCCCCGAGGCCCTGAATGGCGCGGCACAAGATCAACTGATCCGGCGTATTGCAAAAACCGCTGAGCAACGCGCCCAGCGCAAACAGCGCCAGCGCCGCGCCCAGGAAATTGCGATACCCCAGGCGGTGCGCCAGCCAGGCCTGCTTCATGATCACCAGCATGCTGGTGCAGGCATAGGCGGCGACGGCGAGGACAAACTCTTGCGGCCCGGCGTCAATACCGCCCTGGATATGACTGCTGCTGAAAACAAACAGACTGTTTTCAAAAAATTCGACTGCGGTGGTCAACCCAAGCAGCGCCATGACCCAGCGCTTGTCATTGGGCGCACAGTACGGCGCCAGGCGTTTCACGCGGTCTGGTTCTCCAGGCCCTCATGAAAGTGGGTCAGCTCGGCGGCAATCTGGTCCTGGCTGTCGTTGTCGAACACCGACCAGGCGCGTTGATAGACCGCGTGCACCACTGGCACCGCCAGCTGCAGTTGTGCCTTGCCCTCAGCCGTGAGGGTCAGCATCATGCGGCGACGGTCTTCTTTATCCAGCGTGCGGGTGACCCAGCCTGCGGTTTCCAGGCTATCCATCAGCCGGGTGACCTGGGTGCGGGTCATGTCGAGCAGTTTGCTCACTTCGGAGGGGTTGGTCGGCGGTGCGCTTTCATCGGCCAGCAACATGGCCATGGCCAGATACTGAGGCATGTTCATGCCGCAGGGTTCCAGCGCTTCGTTGATCCGCATCTCCAGCATGGCAGCCGCCCTGAACAGGGTGCGGGAGAGGAGTATTTCTTTTTGTGGTGCTGCATCAAAAGACTGGCAAAACCTGGCAATACGCGCTTGGTAGCTCATGAGAAATCCCCCTGATTTATTATTTCTTATGTGATTATTGCAAATGTAATTGAAATGATGTTGCTTGTAAATATCAAGTTTAGTGAAGTCGACTGAACACGACGCAACCAGATGACGGGGTGTTGCTAAAGTGTCAGTCATCACGCGTGTACATGCCGCTACACGCTTGTCATGGATTCGTAATCGGGCTGTGTCAGCCTTGCCGGGATGAATACCCGAGCAGCCTGTATGAACCCCCTTTTGAATCTGGACAATCTTCGACGCGATCTGGAAGAAATCATCCGGGAAAAACGCCTGTCGGCATTGTTCCAGCCCATTGCTTCACTGCATGACGGTGAAGCCTTCGGGTATGAAGGATTGATCCGCGGGCCGTCGACCAGTTTTCTGCATTCCCCGATCAACCTGTTCCGCTGTGCCGAACAGGTGGGCATTCTGCCCTTGCTTGATTTCGCCTGCCGCCGCGCGATTATTGAATCGTTCGTGGCGCAAAATCTGCCTGGCCGGCTGTTCCTCAATGTCAGCCCCGCGTGTCTGTCGCACCCTGATTTTCACCCTGGGGCCACGCTCGATATCCTGCGTGAAACCGGCATGGCGCCGCAGCGGGTGGTGATCGAGCTGACCGAAACCCAGCCCACGCATGATTACGAACAACTGAAAGAAGCCCTGTTGCATTACCGCGAAATGGGCTTCCGGATTGCGCTGGATGACCTGGGCGAGGGGTTCTCTTCGCTGCGCTTGTGGTCTGAACTGAAGCCGGACTTCGTCAAGATCGACAAATACTTTGTGCAGGGCCTGGCGGCTGATGCGCAAAAGCGCCAGTTTGTGCGCTCCATCCAGCACATTGCGCTCAATATCGGCACCCGCGTGGTGGCCGAAGGCATCGAGACGCCGCAAGAGCTGCAAGTGGTTCAGCGCATTGGTATTGCGTTTGCCCAGGGGTATCACATTGGCAAGCCGCTGGCGCACCCGCCGCGCCATATCGCGCTGGATCTGTCTGAAACCCCCAGCCCGCCGCTGCCCGGCCAGGGTCACCGCAACGCCGGTGGCCTTTTGGTGACCGTGGATACCGTCCCGCCCTCTGAAACCAGCAACGCCGTCTACCAGCGCTTTACCGAAGCACCGCAGCTGTATGCGATTCCGGTAGTGGAAAACCAGCGCCCGCTGGGTTTGCTCAAGCGTCACGAGGTGCTGGAGTTTTTCTCGCGCCCGTTCTCGCACGAGTTGCATGGTTCACGCGCGTGTTCGCATCTGATGGATCGCGCCCCGCTGATCGTCGAGCAATCGATGAGCCTGCAGGAACTCTCGCAAATGGTGACCACGGCCGAGCGCCGTTATCTGGCAGATGGCTTCATCATTACCCAGAACGGCCACTACCAGGGCATGGGTACCGGTCACGATCTGGTGCGCGCCATTACCGAACTGCAAATCCGCGCCGCCCGTTACGCCAACCCGCTGACGCTGCTGCCCGGCAATGTGCCAATCCAGGAAAAGCTGGAAACGCTGCTGGATGAAGCGCGCCCGTTCACCATGGTCTATTTCGACCTGGACTACTTCAAGCCGTACAACGATGTGTACGGCTATGTGCGTGGCGACGACATGATCCGCCTGACCGGCGAATTGCTGATGCGTGCCGCCGACCCGCAAACCGATTTTGTCGGCCATATTGGCGGTGATGATTTTGTGGTGATCTTCCGCTCCAGCGACTGGCACGAGCGCTGCGAAGCGTTGCTGGAAGAATTTGCCCAGCGTGTTTCCGGCTTCTTTTATGCCGAGCATCTGGCCGCCGGGTTTTATGATGCCCCGGACCGTTGCGGCATCATGCAGCAACAACCGCTGGTGACGCTGTCGGCCGGCGTGGTGGAAGTGGAACCGGGCCAGTTTGAGAACCACCACCAGGTTGCCGCCGCCGCTACGCACGCCAAGAGCATGGCCAAGCAATCAGCCGGTTGCTCTTTGTTTATCGAGCGTCGCCGCCAGCCGCCAGAACCCCTGCCCGCCCCGATCGCCGCGTGATTGTCGATCACTGACAAGGCAACCACAAACGCCAGCGGCCACCGCTGGCGTTTGGCTTTTCAGCGCAATGCCATCAGGCCGCCTTATCCAGCGCCTGCTGCAAATCGGCAATGATGTCGTCGATATGCTCGATCCCGATAGACAAACGCACGGTGTCCTCGGTCACGCCCGCTTTGGCCAGTTCGGCCGGCGATAGCTGACGGTGCGTGGTGCTGGCCGGGTGGCACGCCAGACTCTTGGCGTCGCCAATGTTCACCAGCCGCGTGATCAGCTGCAGCGCATCCTGGAAGCGCGCACCGGCATCGCGCCCGCCCTTCACGCCAAAGGTCAGCAAGCCGGACGCTTTGCCGCCGAAATACTTCTGCACCAGCGCATGCGACGGGTGATCCGGCAGGCCGGCGTAATTCACCCATTCCACGGCACGATGCGTTTTCAGGAACTGCGCCGCTTTGAGCGCGTTCTCTGAGTGGCGATCCAGCCGCAGGCCCAGTGTCTCCAGCCCTTGCAGGATCAAAAAGGCATTGAACGGCGAAATGGCCGCGCCCATATTGCGCAACGGCACGGTGCGGGCACGGCCGATATAGGCGGCCTCGCCCAGCGCTTCGGTGTAGACCACGCCGTGGTAGCTCACTTCTGGCTCGTTCAGGCGCTTGAAGCGGGTCTTGTGCTGCGCCCACGGAAACTTGCCCGAATCCACAATCGCCCCGCCAATGCTGGTGCCGTGGCCGCCAATGTATTTGGTCAGGGAATGCACGACGATATCCGCACCGTGTTCAAACGGCCGCGTCAGGTACGGCGTCGGCACCGTGTTATCGACAATCAGCGGTATGCCGCCAGCGTGGGCGACCTCGGCAAACGCGGCGAAGTCCACCACGTTGCCCAGTGGGTTGCCGATGGATTCGACAAACACCGCCTTGGTGCGACCATCAATCAACGCGGCCGCGGCTTGCGGGTCTTTGGCATCGGTAAAGCGCACTTCAATGCCGTACTGCGGCAACGTGTGGGCAAACAGGTTGTAGGTGCCGCCGTACAGCGTGCTGGTGGCGATGATGTTGTCCCCGGCCTCGGCAATGGTCAGGATCGAATACGTGATGGCGGCCTGGCCAGACGCCAGCGCCAGCGCGCCAATGCCGCCTTCCAGCGCGGCCAGGCGTTTTTCCAGCACGTCGGTGGTCGGGTTCATGATGCGGGTATAGATGTTGCCGGCCACCTTCAGATCAAACAGGTCGGCACCGTGCTGAGTGTCGTCAAACGAGTAGCTGGTGGTCTGGTAGATCGGCACCGCCACGGCGCGGGTGGTGGGGTCGCCATCAAAACCGGCGTGGATGGCCAGGGTATCGAACTTCATCGCTACGACTCCTCGTTGTGACTGCGTTTGGGAAAACAGCAGATTGCGCCAGCGGCCGGATGTTTTCAATATTCCAGTGAAGAATTAGTTTTCACATCAATATAACCAATATCTAATCATGCGAAGCGTGGGGAGCGCTGTTGCCACTGGTATAATCCGGTCTTTGCTCCCTCCTGGCCTGCCATGCCCCGCATCCAGCTTTTGTCCGACCAACTGGTTAACCAGATCGCCGCTGGCGAAGTGGTCGAGCGCCCCGCCTCTGCCCTGAAGGAATTGCTGGAAAACAGCCTGGATGCCGGTGCCGAAAACATTGGCGTGGAACTGGCGGCTGGCGGCACCAAGCTGATCAAGGTGATCGACGATGGCATTGGCATTGAGCGCGAAGACCTGGCGCTGGCCTTGCATCGTCACGCCACCAGCAAGATCCGCGACTTTGACGATCTGCAAAAGGTCGCCACGCTGGGTTTTCGGGGTGAAGGTCTGGCGTCGATTGCGTCTGTCTCACGCATGACGCTGACCAGCCGTTTCAATGGCGCCGCGCACGCTTGGCGCATTGAGTCTGACCACGGCCGCCTGCATGATGCCGAACCCGCTGCGCTGGCCGTCGGCACCACCATTGAAGTGCATGATCTGTATTACCAGACCCCGGCGCGGCGCAAGTTTCTGAAGTCAGACAGCACCGAATTTGCCCATTGTGAAGACATGGTCAAGCGCCTGGCGCTGGCTAATCCGGATAAACAGTTCACGCTGATCCATAACAACCGCGCCAGCTTGCGCGTGATGCGCGGCGACGTCTTGAAGCGTTGCGCCGCCTTGCTGGGCGATGAATTTGCGCAATCGGCCGTGCAGGTAGAAGAACGCGCCGGCCCGCTGCGCTTGTGGGGCCTGGCGGGCAGCCCGACGCTCTCTAAAGGCACGCGCGATGCGCAGTACTTCTTTGTGAATGGCCGCTTTGTGCGCGACAAGGTGATCGCCCACGCCCTGCGTGAAGCGTACCGCGACGTGCTGCATCACGATCGCCACGCCGCGTATTGCCTGTTCCTGGAGCTGGACCCGGAAGGCGTGGATGTGAACGTGCACCCGACCAAGATCGAGGTGCGCTTCCGCGAATCCCAGGCCATTTACGGTTTTATGCTGCGTAGCCTGACCAAAGCACTGGCCGCAACCAAAGCCGGTTCTGCGCCGGCGGGGATTGATCCGGAAACCGGTGAAATCCTCACCCCGCCTCCCGCAGCGCCAGCGCACGCCCCGGCGCCGGCGTACCAGGCCCCGATGTGGCGGCAGCAGCCGATGAATATTCCGGTCGTGCAAGAGCCCATGGCGGTGTACGACCGCATGTTTGGTGATCTCAAACGCGACCCGACAGCGCCGCAACCGGCGTGGCAAGCGACCACCGCAGAAGCTGCCGATACCACCACGCTGGCCAGCCCGAACGCCTGGGCGCCCCGCCCCGCCATCGCTGCCGCCCGCCCGGTGATGCCGGCGGACAACGAAGACGGCATCCCGCCGCTGGGTTTTGCCGTGGCGCAGATTCATGGCGTGTATATCCTGGCGCAGTCGGCAGAAGGTTTGATCGTGGTGGACATGCACGCCGCGCATGAGCGCGTGGTGTATGAAAAACTCAAGAACGCGCTTGATCTGGACAACATGCCCAGCCAGCCCTTGTTGATCCCGCATCTGTTTGGCGCAGACCGCTTTGAAGTGGCCGCCGTGGAAGATCACCGCGACGCGCTGGTGCAACTGGGGTTTGATATCTCCATTGCCTCGCCCACCCAACTGGCGATCCGTGGGATTCCCATGTTGCTCAAAGACGCGGACGCCGTCGAACTGGCGCGCTCGGTACTCAAGGATGTGCGTGAAGTCGGCGCCAGCCAGATGCTGACCGGCCGCCGCAATGAACTGCTGGCGACCATGGCCTGCCACGGCGCCGTGCGAGCCAACCGCGCGCTGACCATTCCGGAAATGAATGCGCTCTTGCGCGAAATGGAAGCCACCGAACGCTCCGGCCAGTGCAATCATGGCCGTCCGACGTGGTTCCGCCTGACCATGCATGATCTGGACAAAATGTTCATGCGGGGTCAGTAAGCGGCGGCCATGAATTCAGTATTGATCGTCAAACTGTGCGCCGGGCCGCTGGTGATTGCGCTGGCCAGCCTGGCCGGTAAACGCTGGGGCCCAACCTTTGCCGGCTTGATCGGCGGCCTGCCGCTGATTGCCAGTTGCGTGATGGTGACGCTGTGGCTGGCGTATGGTCAGGATTACACCATGGCCACCGCCTTCAGTGCGCCCTCCGGCTTGTGGGCCAACGCGCTCTACATGATTGCGCTGGGCTGGAGCGCCCGCCGTTTTGGCTGGGCCGGCATGCTGGCCTGCGGCTGGGCGGTGTATCTGGTGAGTGCCTGGGCGCTGGCGGCCAGCGGTCTGGCCCAGCAAGACTGGGTGCGCTGGGGCGCCATCCCCGCCTTGTGGGGCGCCTTGTATCTGCTGCCCGCCATTGATGGCGCGCCAATCCCGCGCCCGTTACCGCACAGCGAACTGTTTGCACGCATGGCCGTAGCTCTGGCGCTGGTCGCCACGCTGACGACGTTGTCGCAACAACTGGGTACCTCGCTCACTGGCGTGCTCTCGGGTGGGCCGGTGGCCGCCACGGTGATCCCGGCGTTTACCCGCGCCCGGGGCGATAGCAACGGCGTGGTCTATCAGGTACGCGGTTTTCTGATCGGGCTGATTGGTTTTGGCCTGAGCTTTTTGTTACTGGTGCCGCTGGCCGGACATATCGGCGCATGGGCGGCCTTGCCCGCTGCCCTCGTCGCGGCCGGCACCAGCCTGGCGCTGAACTGGTTCAGCCGCCGCCGGAGTCGCACATGAACACACCTATGCCGCCTGCCATTTTCCTGATGGGCCCGACCGCCAGCGGCAAAACCGCCAGCGCCATCGGGCTCATCGAATCCGGCCTGCCGGTGGAATTGATCTCGGTTGATTCCGCGCTGGTGTTCAAGGATATGGACATTGGTACCGCCAAGCCCACGCCAGAGGAACTGGCGCGCGCGCCGCATCATCTGATCGACATCATCAACCCGGAACAGGCGTATTCCGCCGCGCAGTTTCGCACCGACGCCCTGGCCCTGATGCACGACATCACCGCGCGCGGCAAAGTGCCGGTGCTGGTGGGCGGCACCATGCTGTACTTCAATACGCTGCAACACGGCATTCACGATCTGCCCACCGCCAACCCGGCGCTGCGGGCCGAACTGCACGCCGAAGCCGCCCAACTGGGCTGGCCCGCCATGCATGAAAAACTGGCGCGGCTTGATCCACCCACCGCCGCGCGGCTTGAGCCCGGCGACTCACAACGCATTGAGCGTGCGCTGGAAATCTGCATCCTCGCCGGCCGCCCCATGTCTGAATTACTGGCCGAACCCGCCGCCGGCCCGGTGCCGTACCAGTTGCTGAAACTGGCCTTGTTGCCGGATGACCGCGCCGTCTTGCATGAACGCATCGCCCTGCGCTTTGACCAGATGCTAAGCGGTGGCTTGATTGATGAAGTAAGCCAGTTGCGCCGGCAGTACACGCTAACCCCGGAATTGCCATCGATGCGTTGCGTGGGTTACCGGCAAACCTGGGACTACCTGGACGGCTTGATCGACCTGCCCGCGCTGCGCGATAAAGGCCTGGCGGCTACCCGGCAACTGGCCAAGCGCCAGCTGACCTGGCTGCGCGGGATGGATGACGTCACGGCGATCAATTGTCTTCGCCCCGATTTACCAGGCGCCGTCCGCGATGCGGTCAGCCATTTCATGAATAACGCCAGCGCAGCCTGAGCATGAGTGTTTGCCCCCTGCACATCCGCCCCGCCACCCTGACCGACGCCGATGCAATCTCTGCCCTGTTGCCGCAATTGGGTTACCGGTTATCTGCAGCACGTCTGAACGACAAGCTGACCCGCTTTGCTACCTCCGCCAACGACGGCGTACTGGTGGCCGAACGGGACGGCGAACTGCTGGGCCTGATCAGCATGCATGCGCTGGAATGGCTGCATGCCGACGGTAATCTGGGCCGCATTACCGCATTGGTCGTGGCTGAGTCTGGCCGTGGCCAGGGCACCGGCGCCGCACTGGTCCACGCCGCAGAAACCTGGTTTACCGCCCATGGCGTCACCCATGTGGAAGTGACCAGCAGCGAGCATCGCACTGCCGCGCACCAGTTCTATGAAGCGTGCGGGTATGCGGTGATCAAGCAGCGGTTTGTCAAAACGCTTTAGCGACTGTTGCCTGATGCCACAACGCTTGCCCTTCTCCGCCCACGTATTCCTCTACCGCCAGCGCCCCGGCGAAGTGCGCGAGTACCTGCTGTTCTTGCGCCACCCCCGGCCAGAACTCACGTTGCCGGCGTTCTGGCAGGGCGTTTCCGGCGCGCTGGAGGCCGGTGAGACCTTCGCCGCTGCCGCGCAGCGTGAGGTGCTGGAAGAAACAGGCCTCATCATTGATGACCCGGCAGACATAGGTTTCGCCCAGTATTTCCCGATTCTGGACGCATGGCGAGATGCCTATGGGCCGTTGCCAGTACAGGTCCAGGAACAGGTGTTCTGCGCGCAGGTACCGGTTGATGCCGAACCGGTGTTATCCAGCGAGCACCAGCGCCATCAATGGCTAACGCTGGCCGACGCCCTGCCGCTGCTGGATTTTTGCGCTAACCGTGACTGCCTGCTGGCAGTGGCGCAATGGCTTGATCAACAGCAACAAAGAAAACGGCGCCCTAAGCGCCGTTTTCTTTTGCAGCAATCCACATCAAGTATTTTCCCTTCAGGCCGGCAGGGCATCCACCGCACGGGCCAGGTTGTCGAACACCGCAGCCCAACCCTGTTCGTGGTCGGCGCACATGCCTTCAGTCGGCATGCCGTTGTGGCGGAAAGTCAGCAGGGTCTGTTTTTCGCCGTGCGGCGTAAACAGCACCGTCACCTGCATGTCGAGCGGTAAAGACATGCCCTTTTCCCATTCAAAACTGAAGACCAGTTTCTGGTCGGGAATGATCTCTTTGTAGACACAGCGGATGATCATTTCCTCGCCGCTGCGCGGGGATTTGAACGCCACGCGGAATAACCCGCCCACGCGAAAATCGAAATCCAGGATGGTCGAATTTCCCGGGCCGCCGCTTTCACTGGTGGGCGTCCACCAGTTCGCCACCTGGGCGCGGTCTTGCCACAGGTTGAACACGCGCGCGGGCGGGGCGTTCAGGATGCGGTTCATCACCAGTTCATGGGCGCCGGCTGACAAAGGTGTTTCAAGTTCCACTTTCGCGTTCATGGTCTTGCTCCTTGCGTTGCAGTTCGTCGAGGTATGCCGCCATCTGGTCGAGGTTGTCTTCCCAGAACTTGCGGTATTGATCCAGCCAGCCCGTTGCTTCCCGCAGCGGTTCCGGCGCCAGCCGGCGCGGCCGGTATTGCGCCGCGCGGCCTTGTACCACCAGCCCCGCCCGCTCCAGCACCTTGAGGTGTTTGGAGATGCTGGGCAAAGCCATGTCAAAGGGTTCTGCCAGTTCGTTCACGCTGGCTTCGCCTTGCGCCAGCCGGGCCAGAATGGCGCGGCGGGTGGGGTCTGCCAGCGCACCAAAGACTGCGCTGAGTGCGTCTTGATTCATCTTATTTAGCCAGTTGGTTATTTACCAAAAAGGCTAATTAAATGACGATGGCAAGTCAATGCATGGCCCGATGACCGGCAGGTTTACAGATCAGCCCGGATAAGCGGCCATAAAAAAAGCGCCCATCAAGGGCGCTTTTCTACAAAGCGGGCCGCGTCAGAGAATTTCAAATGGCGGCAGTTTCTTTTCCATCAGCGGAAAATGCCAGACCGGGTAATCCGGCAGGCCATGGTCGAACGGCGGCGGCGCTTCGCCCAGAATCAGCGGCGCAAAATAAGCGCGGCCCATGACCGACAGATGCATGCCATCGTCACGCAGATAGCTCTCTGGCAGCGGTTTTTCCTTGTTGGCCACGTCCTTGAGCGACACCGGGGCGATATGCCAGCGATACGGCTGGTCGGCCTCACGCACAATGGCCGGCATGACGCTGCGTTGACCATTCAGGGCGAAATCAACTGCGGCCTCGCCCACGGCGATGGCTTGCTCCAGATCGTTGGCCGAGGCCAGGTGGCGCGCGGCGCGTTGCATATAGTCAGCGACCGCCCAATGGCATTTGTGGCCCAGTTCAGCCCGGATGATATTGGCCAGCAAGGGCGCAACGCCGCCCAGTTGGGTATGGCCAAACGCGTCAGTCCCGCCGGATTCGGCCAGGCGGTGGCCACCCGCATCGCGAATTCCTTCCGCCGCAACCACCACGCAGTAACCGATATGGTTGACGGTCTCTTTCACTGCCCGCAAAAAGCGTTGTGCATCAAACGGCACTTCCGGCAGCAAGATCAGGTGCGGCGGTTCAGCCGGGGTGCGACTGGCCAGACCGGCCGAGGCCGCCAGCCAGCCGGTGTGGCGGCCCATGACTTCCAGGATGAACACTTTGGTCGATGACGACGACATGGACGCGAGGTCCAGCCCGCATTCACGCGTGGTGGTAGCGATGTATTTGGCTACCGAACCGAAACCGGGCGAGGTATCGGTATGCGGCAAGTCGTTATCAATGGTCTTGGGAATGTGGATGGCGGTCAGATCAACGCCCTGGTACTGCGCGTATTCGGCCACTTTCAGGCAGGTATCGGCCGAGTCGCCACCGCCGTTGTAAAAGAAATAACCGATGTCATACGCCGCGAACAACTCGAACAAACGCTTGAGTTCGCTGCCGTGCTTGAGTTTGTGGCGGCAAGAACCAAACGCGCCGCCCGGGGTGTGGCGCAGGGCCGCCAGCTGGCTTTCTGCCACGCTGCCAATGTCGATCAACGATTCGGTCAGGGCGCCCAGAATGCCGTCTTTTGCGGCGTACAACGTGCCGATCTTGTCCGGATGGCGTCGTGCGGCGGAAATCACCCCCCACGCAGAAGCATTGATAACAGGGGTTACACCGCCCGATTGGGCATATAACGCGTTTCTGGGCACGGTCGCGCTCCTTGTGGGTTTGCACTGGCATTTGAACGATTGCTGTTCATGTTGCGCGATGCAGCATCGGATCGCATCGGGACTTTCGCCACGTGGGACAACCCTGATACCAGCGTTTGCCGGTCACTGACAGCAAAAACACGCCCCGCGGTCTAACCTGAAGGCGCGGTGCACCCGTGTGACCAGCGCGGTGCAGCAGCGGCATGCGCGCCCCAAGGCGGTGCAGCAACACGCACAAAACCGGTCTTTTTGCGTGCAAAACCCCTTGTGAGAGCTGGCACAGGGTTTGCAGGAACGACAGCAGCAGCACGTGCTGCCTCTGCCAGGCGCGGCCACGTCGGCGCGCATCGTCACGTACCCATCATGGAAGTGCGTACCATGCACCAGATCGATTTGCCTGCCCAAACCGGATTTGACGAAATGCTGGACCGGGATCATTCCATCCGGCCGCACTACAAACCTTTTTTTGAATGGCTGAACGCGCAAACCCCCGCCATGCTGGCGCAGCGCCGCAAGGAAGCCGAGTTGTTGTTCCACCGCGTCGGGATCACGTTTTCGGTTCACGGCGATGAAAGCGGCAATGAGCGGCTGATCCCGTTCGATACCATTCCGCGCATTATTCCTGCGGCAGAATGGCAACAGCTGGAGGCCGGCCTCAAGCAGCGGGTGGCGGCGCTCAATGCGTTTTTGCATGACATCTACCACCACCAGCACATTCTGAAAGCGGGCAAGATTCCGGCCGAACAAGTGCTGGTCAACGCGCAATACCGCTCTGCCATGTGCGGTATGGATCTGCCCCACAATCTGTACGCGCATATCGCCGGGATCGACATCATCCGCCATGGCGACGGCAACTATTACGTGCTGGAGGACAATCTGCGCGTGCCCTCCGGCGTGTCTTACATGCTGGAAAACCGCAAGATGATGATGCGCTTGTTCCCGGAGCTGTTTGAAAAACACGCGGTGGCGCCGGTCGAGCACTATCCCTCGCTGTTGCTCTCCACGCTGCGCCAGAGCAGCTATACCGACAACCCCACGGTCGTGGTCATGACGCCGGGCCATTACAACAGCGCGTATTTCGAGCACGCGTTCCTCGCCCAGCAAATGGGCGTCGAACTGGTCGAAGGCCGCGACTTGTTTGTCAAAGACCTCAAGGTGTTCATGCGCACCACCGCCGGCCCCAAGCAGGTGGATGTCATTTACCGGCGGCTGGATGATCTGTTTATTGATCCACTGGTGTTCCATGCCGATTCCACGCTGGGCGTGCCGGGGCTGATTGCGGCGTATCGCGCGGGCAATGTGGTGCTGGCCAATGCCATTGGCACCGGGGTGGCCGATGACAAATCCATCTACCCCTACGTGCCGGACATGATCCGCTTTTACCTGGACGAAGAACCCCTGCTGCTGAACGTGCCCACCTGGCAGTGCCGTAATCCCAGCGAGTTAAGCCACGTCCTGGCCAATCTGGATGAGCTGGTCGTCAAGGAGGTCCACGGCGCTGGCGGCTACGGCATGTTGATCGGCCCCAAAGCCACCAAAGCAGAGATCGAACATTTCCGTGAGCTGTTGAAGGCCAACCCGGCCAACTATATTGCCCAGCCGACGCTCTCGCTCAGCACCTGCCCGACCTTTGTCGAAGAAGGCATCGCCCCGCGCCACATTGATCTGCGCCCGTTTGTGCTGTCTGGCAACACCGTGCGCATTGTGCCTGGCGGGCTGGCGCGGGTGGCGCTGCAAAAGGGTTCGCTGGTGGTCAATTCGTCGCAGGGCGGCGGGACTAAAGATGCCTGGATTCTGGAAGCATGAGAGTCAGTTTACGCACTGCTGCGCTTGGGTGATCCGGCGTTGAAACGAAACTCAAAATGCGCATTGACTGCCAGCCAACTCCGCTTTTTTGCTTCGTTTCGCCTTGGCTGACCCTGCGCTCGTCAGCGCGTAAACCGGCTCTCCAATGGGAGATTGATAATCATGATGCTCAGCCGCACTGCCGATCATTTGTACTGGATGTCCCGTTACCTTGAGCGTGCTGAAAACCTGGCGCGCTTGCTGGATGTGAGCTTCAGTCTTTCGCTGTTGCCCCAATCGCAAGGCGCCCGTGCGGAAATGCGCGCGCCGCTGGTGATTACCGAAACGCTGGACCGTTTCTCTGCCCGGTATCCCAAACTCACGGCCGAAGCGCTGTTGCAGTTCATGGCGCTGGATCGGGACAACCCGGCCAGTATCATCAGCTGCATCCGCCATGCGCGCGAAAATGCCCATGCAGTGCGCGGCAAGATCACCGTGGAAATGTGGGAGAACATCAACGCCACCTGGCTGGAGGCCAAAACGTTTGAGGCCAACGGCATTGCCAATGTCGGGGATTTTTTTGACTGGGTGAAGGCCCGCTCGCACGTGTTCCGCGGCATTGCCTACGGCACCATCCTGCGTGGCGATGCCTACAGTTTCATCCGGCTTGGCACCTTTATTGAACGCGCCGACAACACCGCGCGCCTGCTGGATGTCAAAGCCAGCCTGATTGCCCAGGCCAACAAAGACAACCCGCAAGACGCGCAGGACTACTACGCGTGGAGTTCGCTGTTGCGGGCATTGTCGGCGTATGAGGCCTATGTGGAGATGTACCGCGAAGGCGTCGAGATGCGCTCGGTCACCGAGTTGCTGGTGCTCTCGCCACGGCTACCCCGCTCGCTGTGCGCCTGCCTTGATGCCATCTGCAAGATCGTGGCGCAAATCGAGGGCGACAATGGTCGGCTGGTACAGCGGGAAGCGCATCTTTTGCTGAACGATCTGCGCTTTACAGAAGTCGATGAAATACTGGAGCACGGTTTGCACGAATACCTCAGCGAATGCCTGGTAGAGATCAACGCGCTGGGCAACACCATTGACGAGGCCTACCTGCGGGTGGCCTGACGGAATCGGCATGCATCTGGAAATCCATCACGAAACCGTTTACCGCTACGACACGCCCGTCTCGCATAGCGTGCAATTGCTGCGCCTGTCGCCACGCCGCGATCCGGACCAGACCACCTTGCACTGGCAGCTGGAAATCCCCGGCCCGACGGATCTGACCATCGACGCCTACGGCAACGAGCAGCATGTGCTGACGCTGGATCAGCCGGTGAACGAGATCCGCATTGTGGCGCAAGGCGTGGTGGAGACGCGCCCGCCGGTGCCGCAGCGTGATGTCATCCCGCCGCTGGTGTTTCGGCAGCCGACATCGCTGACCACCGCCGATGACGCCATCAAGACCTTCGCCCACAACTACCAGCGGCTGATCGAAAAACACGGTCGCCAGGGGTTGATGGACTTGATGGCCGATCTGCTGGACCGCATGCCCTATACGCCAGGCCAGACCGACGCCAGCACGCCGGCACAAGAGTCTTTCGCCCGCCGTCTGGGCGTGTGCCAGGACCATGCGCATGTGTTCATTGCGGTGTGCCGTTATCTGGGGGTGCCGGCGCGCTATGTCAGCGGCTATCTGTATACCGAGAACGACCATCACGTCGCCAGCCATGCCTGGGTGGAAGCGCTGACCGATGGCGCCTGGCATGCCTTTGACGTGAGCAATGCGTGTATTCCGGATGAGCGTTACGTGCGGCTGGCGATCGGGCTGGATTACCTGGATGCCTGCCCGGTACGCGGGCTGCGGCGCGGTGGTGGTGCAGAGACCATGGTCAGTCATGCCCGCGTGCGCTCCATCCTGCATTTTCAGCAGCACCAGCAACAGCAACAGCAACAGCAACAGCAACAACAGCAGTAACCGGGCCGCCGCGGCCGTCACACTGGCGCAACAGACCACCTGAACGCTTTGCCTGTGCCGGCCATGCGGCGCAGTACAATAATGATTCGCCCCAGCCAATAACGAGCCGGTCCATGACTTACTGTGTTGCCATGCGCCTGAAAGACGGGCTGCTGTTTGCCTCTGACTCCCGCACCAATGCCGGGGTCGATCACATTGCCACGTTCCGCAAAATGCATGTGTTCGAAGTGCCGGGCGAGCGCACCATCATCATTCTCACCGCCGGCAATCTGGCCACCACCCAAAGCGTAGTGAACCTGCTGCAGGCGCGCACGCAGCAAGAACTGCATCATCTGCTGAACGTGAACTCCTTGTACGAAGCGGCCATTCTGGTGGGCGAAACCGCGCGTGAAGTGGTCAGTCGCGACAGCCAGGGCTCGGGTAATGTCAGCATGTCGCAGGGCGTGGATTTTGGCGGGTCGTTCATTGTCGGCGGGCAGATTCGCGGCGAAGCGCCGCGCCTGTTCAACGTTTACCCGCAATGCAATTTCATTGAGGCCTCGGAAGACACGCCGTATTTCCAGATTGGCGAATCCAAATACGGCAAGCCGATCCTGGACCGCGTGATCCAGTACGACACGCCACTGGAACAAGCGCTCAAATGCATGCTGATCTCGTTCGATTCGACCATCCGCAGTAATTTGTCAGTGGGCCTGCCCATTGATGTACTGCGCTGCAAGACCGACGCGTTTGCCAGGGTCAAACCGTACCGCATTGAAGAAAACAACGCTTGGTTCAACCGCACGCGCAAAGCGTGGAGCACCGGTTTGCGCAAGGTATTCGGCCAGATCCCGGAGGCCGACTGGTTCGACCAGTTGTAATGCGCCGCGCTTATTCGCGGCCTTTCTGGATGATCCACTCTGCCACGGTCTGCGCCATCTCCCGCCGGTGCGCCCCAAAGCACAGGCCGTGATCGGCCTCTGGCATCAGCACAAAACGGCCACCCGCCGCCATCGCCGCTTGCTGCCCGACTTCCGGTTTGACCACGATATCTTTGCCACCGTGAATCACCATGACCGAAGCATGAGCGTGGGTCAGCGTGGCATTCAGATCAAACGCCAGCGCCTCTGCCACCAGCGCCGGGCTGATCTCCAGCCCGATAAAGTCGGCGCTGCCGTTATCCAGCCGGGGCGAATGGGCCATCACTTCTTGCAGGTATTGCCCCACGGTGCCGGCCGGCGCCAGCAGCACAAGGCTGGCCAGATCACCGCGCCGGGCGCCGACACTGGCCGCCGCCAGCGCCCCCATGCTGTAGCCGAATACATGCCAGCGCAGGCCCGGGTATCGCTCCGCCAGCTCATCAAGCAACACGTCGGTCTGCATGATCTGGTCGGCAATCGACAGATCGGCAAAGTGACCGGTGCTTTCGCCGCAGCCGGCAAAATCAAAGCGAAATACCGTCAGCCCCTGCGCAGCCAGATACCGGCCCAGCTCCACAAACAGATAAGCAAACTCGATGCGTGATCCGGTAAAGCCATGCAGTAGCAAGACCGCGTCGCCCGTGACGCCGGCCTCTGGCAGATGCGCCGAGCCCGCCAGCACCTGATTACGGTAGTTCACGCTCAAACTGATCTGGGCCATGGCCGCTCCTTGAAAACGACGACATTACGCCAGGATAGCTATGACGTGGTGTGCCGGCATTGTGCAGTCGTCGGGCTTGACGAGCCTGCTACACTAGAGGCATTCCGCCTATCGAGTACCTTCAATGTACGATCTTGCCCGCTCCCAGCTTGTTACCGTGCGCGATTGCCTGCGCTTTGCCGTCTCGCGGTTCAAGGATGCCAACCTGTTTTACGGTCACGGTACCGACAACGCCTATGACGAAGCCGCGTGGCTGATCCTGTCGATGCTGGGCCTGCCGCTGGACCGGCTGGACCCGTTTCTGGATGCGCGCCTGTTGCCGCAAGAACTGGACAAAGTGGTCGAGGCCATCCGCCAGCGCGCCGAAGACCACATCCCGACTGCGTACCTGACGCATGAAGCCTGGCTGGGCGAGTACAAGTTCTATGTGGATCAGCGCACCATCGTACCGCGCTCGTTCATTGCCGAAATCCTGCGCGATGGCGCGCTGGAACCGTGGATCGAGCATCCGGAACTGATTCACCGCGCGCTGGACCTGTGTACCGGTTCGGGTTGCCTGGCAATCCTGGTGGCGGATCATTTCCCGGATGCTGAAGTCGATGCGATTGATCTCTCGCCCGATGCGCTGGATGTGGCTGAAATCAACGTCGCCCAATACAACCTGGGCGAACGCATTCACCTGATCGACTCTGACCTGTTTGCCGAAGTCGAAGGCGAAACCTACGATCTGATCGTCTCCAACCCACCCTACGTCGATGCGCCGTCCATGGACGAGTTGCCGCAGGAATACCGCCACGAGCCGGAAATGGCACTGGGCAGCGGCGAGGACGGCCTTGATATCACCCGCAAGATCATTGAATCGGCCACCACCTATCTGAACGAGATGGGCGTGCTGATGGTGGAAATCGGCCACAACCGCGACGTGCTGGAAGCGGCCTACCCCACGCTGCCGTTTGTGTGGATGGATACCACCAGCGGTGACGGCTTTGTGTTCTTGCTGACCCGCGAGATGCTGGTCGAAGCCGGTTACTGACCCGCGCCGGCCACGGCGACTTCTTCGGACACGGGCAACTGATGCGGTTGCCCATCAATAAACATCAGCAAGTCGCCGCTATTCATGCGCACCCAGCATTCGTTGTCCGTCAACGGCTGGGTGGCGATCACCGCCACCATGTCCTTGGGGCCGGTGTAATGGGCAAAGTCCACCGAGACATCGGTATCTGACAGATGCGCCGTCGCAAAGGGGGCGCAACGCACAATGTAGTGCAGGTCTGTCGCGCAGCGGGCAAACAGCGCCGTGCCATCCGACATCAGAAAATTGAAGGTGCCGTGACCGGCCAGGCGCTCGGCCAGTTCGGCCAGCGCGGCGTGCAGCACCGGCAGCGGCGGTTTGTCGACAAACCGCAGTGCCAGTTCATTCATGATCCAGCAAAACGCGTATTCACTGTCTGTCGTGCCCACGGGCCGGAAGCGGGAGCTACCCAGCGGCGGCAACCCCGTGAGGTTGCCGTTGTGCGCAAACAGCCAGTAGCGGCCCCATAACTCGCGTTTGAACGGATGGGTATTGGCCAGCGACACCACGCCTTGCGTGGCCTTGCGGATATGCGCAACCACATTGGTGCTTTTGATCGGATACCGGTACACCAGCTCCGCCAGCGGCGACAAGGCAGAGGGCTGGTGATCCAGGAACATGCGGCAGCCGTCATCCTCGAAGAACGCGATCCCCCAGCCATCCGAGTGGTGATCAGTTACGCCACCACGCTGGCGGAATCCTTCGAAGGAAAAAACGATATCGGTAGGCACATTGCAGTTCATGCCCAATAACTGGCACATGGCATCACTTCTCTGAAACAACTCAAGCAGTCTTCATTATGCGGTTGTCACGGGCGCAGTGGAACCCTGAATCGCGACCGAATGTACACACGTGTTGCAATAGTGCCTTGAGTGGCAAGCAAAAATCCCGGCTGAGGCAATCACGCAACAAAAAAGCCCGGCAGGTGCCGGGCTTTTTGCGACTACGTGTAATGGCAACCGGTCAGTCGCCCAGGGCGCCTGCCCCGATGCTGAAACCGCAATCCACGTAGAGGATTTCACCCGTCATGCCGGACGACAGATCCGACATCAGGAATGCGGCAACATTGCCGACTTCCAGCTGGGTGACGTTGCGCTTGAGCGGCGTTGCATCAGCAGCGCGCTTGAGCAGCGAACCGAAATCCTTGATCCCGGATGCGGCCAGGGTCTTGATCGGACCGGCCGAAATACCGTTCACGCGAATGCCGCGTTCGCCCATGGCTGCCGCCATGTAACGCACGTTGGCTTCCAGCGATGCCTTGGCCAGACCCATTACGTTGTAATTGGGGATGGCACGCTCTGCACCCAGGTAAGACAGCGTGATCAGTGCGGCGTTATCGGCCAGCAGCGGACGCGCAGCCTTGGCCATGGCGGCAAAGCTATAGGAGCTGATGTCGTGCGCAATCTTGAAATTGTCACGCGTCACGGCGTCCAGGTAATTGCCCTTGAGCGCTTCACGCGGCGCAAAGCCAATGGAGTGCACCAGACCGTCCAGCTTGTCCCAGTGCTTGCCCAGTTCTACGAACAGGGCTTCGATTTGTTCATCGCTGGCCACGTCACAGGGCAGTACCAGCGTGGAATCAAAGTCAGCAGCCAGATCTACCACGCGCTGCTTCAGATCTTCACTGACGTAGGTAAATGCCAGTTCGGCGCCTTCGCGCTTGGCAGCTTCTGCGATGCCATAAGCGATCGAGCGATCAGACAGCAACCCGCTGATCAGGATTTTTTTGCCGGCCAGAAAACCCATTCTTTAACCCTTGTCATTTCATTCAGTCGCGCGATTATAGACGAAACCGCAGCGGCCGTGCTTTTCACACGACAGGGACAGCCAGATGGCCGGCCAGAGGTCAGGCCACCGCGTAGGGCAGATCAAGCACCTGGGCCTGCGGGCCAGTCACCGCGCCCAGATGCAGGCCGTGCTCCAGCGAGCTGGTCTGCACCACCACAAGGGCCTCGCTCGCGCCCTTGCCCACCGGCGCCGCCAGCATGACCTTGCCGGAGGCCTGGCCATTCATTTCCGGGCTGAATACGTCTTGCCCGGCAACGACATCAGCATTGACGTGCACGCGGTACATGCGGCGCTTGAGTTTGCCCAGGTATTGCGTGCGCGCCACAATTTCCTGGCCCGGGTAGCAACCCTTGTTGAAGCTGACCGCGCCAATCAGTTCCATATTGGCCATCTGCGCAACAAACTCTTCTTGCGTGCTGGCGGTAATCCACGGGATCCCTGCACGGACATCCGACAACCGCCAAGCGGGCTCGCCAACTGGCGTCGCACCGGCCTGCTGCAATGCCTGCCATACCTTTGCGGCCTGGTCCGCGACGACAGCCAGCTCAAACCGGCCATGCGGCAACGCCAGCACCACACCGTCAGACCAGGCATGATGCGTAAAATCAGCCGCAGGCGCGTCCCCGGCCACCGCTTTGACAACCGCAGCGGCATTGGCGCCCGCCACGCCAATCAGCGCGATGTCGGCAGAGGCATCGTCTGCTTTGGTCTTGCTGCGCAAAACAAACATCGAGAGCCGCTTCTGGATGGCTGCCTGCAAATCACGCGGGATCTGCAGCAGATAATCATCACCCATGCGGAAAATCAGGAAGCTGGCCAGCATGCGCCCTTTGGGCGTGGAGTAGCTGGAGTACTGCGCCAGGCCGTTTTCCAGCTGGCGGACATCACTGGAAAGCTGCCCTTGCAGGAATGCGCCGGTTTCTTCACCCCTGAAACGGATCAGCCCAAACTGGCTGAGCGGTGAAATCACGGTACCGTTCGCCAGTACGTCGGCCTCATTCGTGGCCCCCGCAAAGGAACGCACCACACCGTTTTCGATCTCGGCACCCGGCAATGCATCTACCCAGCTCATGCTTTTACTCTCTTGTTCATCGGTTAACCTGAACCAGCAAAATGGGGGTGGCTCAGCGGATTTGCAACTGCAATCCGATAAACCACCCCCATGAATCTACGCCTGAACGCGCTTACTGTGCAGCCGAAGCCGCCGGCTCCACGACATGCTGGTCGTTCTGCTGCACCTGGGTTGCCGCATCCAGCGGATCATCATGGCCGGCCCGGCGTGCGCCAGAAGAACTGAACGCCGGCGTATCAAGCAAGCCGCCAATACGTACCGTGCTTGCCGCCAGAATACCACTGCTGGCCAGACGGGACTGCGCAACCCCCTGCAGCTTGCCACCACGCGTGACATGCAACTGGCCGGAGGCGGTGAACTTGCCGCTATCGAGCTTCACGTCAGTGATATCCACGTGGTCGGGCTGAACTGCCACCTTGGCCGTGAAGTTATCGAAGGCGGTACGCCCACCCCGTGCATACACCACAGGCGCGCTGGATTTGAGCGGCGCCACCAGATCAAAGTTATGCAGATAGCCATCACGCACATGCAGGTCTGCCAGCACAGCAGGCTTGTCGAACAGATGCGTCCAGCTATCGGCTTCGTAACTGAAGGTCGCATCCCCTTCCAGACGACCTGCAAGGTGGGTCGCCGGGCTGAACACCATCGACAGCGGTTCGGACTGCAGGCTACTGCCGTGCAGCGCGCCAGTCAGTTTCCAGCCATTGCTCCAGTCCAGTTGTGCAGTACCGGTCACGACACCGCTATACAACTCGCCCTGGATTTCAGAAATCTGCAGGCCGGTTTCGCCAATCACGCCTTTCAGTTGCAGCGAATCGAACACCACCGGGTAACCCAGCGGTACAGTCCAGTGGCGTGCCACAAACGTCGCGGCAAAATCCTTGCCCTGCGGCTGGATGTCCAGGTTCGACTGGCCTGCGGCATCGCTCACCGACAAACCGGCCAGATTGCCGGCGCTGTCAAAACGCAAAACGCCATCAACCGGGCCAAGTTCGTTGTTGCCCAGCAAAATGCTGGCGCGGCGCAGTTGCAGGTCATCAATATGCGCCAGGGTATCACCCGGACGCGGCCGCATGCGTTCAGACAATTTGGCCGCATAGGCCGGGCTGAAGCGCGCGCCTTCCGCACTGGCTTCACGAACACCCGTACCCCAGTGGGTCAGGTTGTAAAAGCTCAGCGGAACACGAATGAAATCGATATGCCCCACCGCCGGGTCGTTCTCCAGCGTGACGTCCTGTAGTACCAGCGCCGGGTTCGGTGTGTAGTCAAAGCGCAGCTGACGAATCTGCACCGGGCCATGCATCACCTGTTGCATCTTGGTGGTGATATCGGTCAGAAACATGTTCAGCGGCAAAATAACTGGCAGAGCTGCGACAATCGCAATCAAAATTACCAGCGAAATCAATAGTGTTTTTATTTTTTGCATGCGTTCCTCACGTTTTTCTTTATATACATATTGACAGGCACGGGGATCGTATCTATTATACGCAACTCACCGATTCCCCGATAGCTCAGTCGGTAGAGCAACGGACTGTTAATCCGTGTGTCCCTGGTTCGAGCCCAGGTCGGGGAGCCAGATACCAACGCCGTGAATCCTGCAAAGGTTCACGGCGTTTTTCATTTCATCGTGCGTGTATGCGATTGGCCAACTTGCGATTGCGTGCATCCGGAAAAACATCCTGGTTACGGTTCAGATTCCGGCAGCAGGATACCGCGTCCGGCCACGGCACAGCCATCGTGCATCGTCAGGCGGCGCCACCCCACCGCCGATTGGTACAGCCACCCATACCCACAGCCTGACAACGCCAGCGCCACGCAAAGCACCCATTACTGGCGCCATAATCAAATATCGTGAACACCCGCATTTCCGGCACCCTGGCAAATGCAATGATTTTCAGAATACATTAGCCGCGCAATTCTGCCTGGAATGCCAATCAGAAATACCCGAAATGCATTTGTGAAAATCAATTTGAAGTTACAGTTGAAAGACAGCGAATGATTAGTTAGAATACGCCCCTCTTACCGATTCCCCGATAGCTCAGTCGGTAGAGCAACGGACTGTTAATCCGTGTGTCCCTGGTTCGAGCCCAGGTCGGGGAGCCAAATTCCAGCGCCGTGAATCCTGCAAAGGTTCACGGCGTTTTTCATTGGTGCGCCCGACAGCAGCCCTTTGCCCTGCGCAATCCAGCCCAGCGCTTTCCTGCAGCACCACCCTCACCCGCCAGCACCCAATCAGATACCCTGCGCGCCATAAACAGCCACAGACACCCAAAACACCCAAAACGCCCAAAACACCACGCTGTAACGAGCAGGCAAAAGAAAAGGCCAACCCGAAGGTTGGCCTTTTCAATTAGCTGGCAATCTTTCGATTATTCAGCTTCAACCACTTCTGCATCTTCCGGACGGTCCACCAGTTCAACCAGTGCCATCGGGGCGTTGTCGCCCTGACGGAAACCGTACTTCAGAATACGGAGGTAACCACCGTTACGGGCAGCGTAGCGCGGGCCCAGAACGTCGAACAGCTTCACCACGATCTCGCGGTCGCGAGTGCGGTTGAAAGCCAGACGGCGGTTGGCCAGGCTCGGTGCCTTACCCAGGGTGATCAGCGGCTCGGCAACGCGACGCAGCTCTTTCGCCTTGGGCAGTGTGGTCTTGATAACTTCATGACGCAGCAGCGCATTCGCCAGGTTGCGCAGCAGCGCCTGACGGTGAGCCGACGTGCGGTTCAGTTTACGATTGGCAAGACGGTGACGCATTTGTCAATTCCTTTCCGTTGGCCGCTCAGGGCTTTTCCAAGCCGACTGGAGGCCAGTTTTCGAGGCGCATGCCCAGGCTCAAGCCCTTGGACGCCAGCACTTCCTTGATTTCATTCAAGGACTTGCGACCAAGATTCGGCGCCTTCAACAATTCTGTCTCAGTACGCTGGATCAGGTCCCCGATGTAATAAATATTCTCAGCTTTCAGGCAGTTCGCCGAACGCACGGTCAGTTCCAGATCATCCACCGGACGCAGCAAGATCGGATCGATCTGCGGCGCAGCCGGCTTCTCTTCTTCAACCGGAGTACCTTCCAGATCCGCAAACACGGACAGCTGGTCAACCAGAATACGGGCAGCCTGACGGACTGCGTCTTCCGGTGTCAGTACACCATTGGTTTCGATGTCGAGAATCAGGCGATCCAGGTCGGTACGCTGTTCAACACGCGCACTTTCAACCGCATAACTGACGCGACGAATCGGGCTAAACGAGGCATCAAGCTGAATCGTGCCGATAGTGCGGTTCTCATCACGACCCAGACGTGCCGGGGCGGGCTGATAACCACGGCCCTTTTCCACCTTGATTTCCATGTTCAGCTTGCCGCCAGCCGAGAGGTGCGCAATCACGTGACCGGGATTAACCACTTCCACGTCATGCGGCACCTGAATATCGGCAGCAGTAACCAGACCTTCGCCGTCTTTGGACAGCGTGAGCGTCACGGCCTCACGACCGTGCAGCTTCAGCACCACGCCCTTCAGATTCAGAAGGATATCGACCACGTCTTCCTGCACGCCATCCAGCGCGGAGTATTCATGGACGATACCTTCGATCTTGACTTCGGTCGGCGCGTAGCCCGGCATCGAAGACAGCAGGATGCGGCGCAGGGCGTTACCGAGCGTATGGCCATAACCGCGCTCGAACGGCTCCATGACCACGCGCGCCTGCGCGCTGGATTGGGCCTGCACGTCGATGATGCGCGGCTTGAGCAACTCATTAGCGAGGTTTTGCATATATCAGTATCCCTTAGCCTTTTCCGGTGCTGGTTATCACTTGGAGTAGTATTCGACGACCAGCGATTCATTGATATCGCTGGACAGGTCGGAACGCTCCGGCATGCTCTTGAAGACACCTTCCATCTTCTTCGAGTCAACCTGCACCCAACCCGGGAAACCGATGCCTTCGGCCAGCGCGAGTGCTTCAACAACACGCGCTTGCTTCTTGGCCTTTTCACGAACGCTGACAGCGTCGCCGGCTTTCACCTGGTAAGACGGGATATTGACAACTTCGCCGTTCACCACGATTGCTTTGTGAGAGACGAGCTGACGGGCTTCCGCGCGGGTCGAGGCGTAACCCATGCGATAAACCACGTTGTCCAGACGCGTTTCAAGGATCTGCAGCAGGTTTTCGCCTGTGGAGCCCTTCTTGCGGCTGGCTTGTTCAAAATAACGACGGAACTGACGTTCCAGCACGCCATAGATACGGCGAATCTTTTGCTTCTCGCGCAGGTGAACACCGTAGTCCGACAAACGCGGAGTCTTGGCGCCGTGCTGGCCTGGGGCTTGTTCCAGCTTGCACTTGCTATCGAGCGAGCGACGAGCGCTCTTCAGAAAAAGATCCGTACCTTCACGGCGTGCGAGTTTGCACTTGGGTCCGATATAACGAGCCATGATTTACTCCGGGAATTAGATACGACGCTTCTTGGGCGGACGGCAGCCGTTGTGCGGCACTGGTGTCACATCCGAGATGCTGGTGATCTTGAAACCCAGGGCATTGAGTGCGCGGACAGCGGACTCGCGACCCGGACCCGGACCCTTGATACGAACTTCAAGGTTCTTTACACCATATTCCTGGGCAACTTTACCAGCGTGCTCCGCAGCAACCTGTGCTGCAAAGGGTGTACTTTTCCGAGAGCCTTTAAAACCAGCACCGCCCGAGGTAGCCCAGGAGAGAGCATTCCCTTGGCGATCAGTGATGGTCACGATCGTGTTGTTGAAGGACGCATGAACATGCGCAATACCTTCAGACACGCTCTTTTTGACTTTCTTCCGTACACGCACTGTGTTTGCTTTAGCCATTACAAAATCCTTTAGTTACCAGCTTACTTCTTGCCGGCAATAGCCTTGCGCGGGCCCTTGCGGGTACGTGCATTGGTACGCGTGCGTTGGCCACGAACCGGAAGGCCCTTGCGGTGACGCAGACCACGATAGCAGCCAAGGTCCATCAGACGCTTGATGCTCATGGTTACTTCACGGCGCAGATCGCCCTCGACGGTGTACTTGCCTACTTCGTCGCGCAGTTTATCAAGTTCAGCTTCACTGAGATCCTTCACCTTCTTCGTCGGATCGATCGCAACGGCCGAGCATACCGAGTATGCGCGGGTGCGGCCGATACCGTAGATCGCTTGAAGGCCGATCACAGTATGCTGATGGTTAGGGATGTTAACCCCAGCAATACGGGCCATACTTCTTACCCCAGGTTAAAAAGTTGCAGATTATAACGCGAAAAGCCGATTGCCTCAAATCAGCCTTGGCGTTGCTTGTGCCGCGGGTCGGTGCAGATCACGCGCACAACACGGTTGCGGCGGATGATCTTGCAGTTGCGGCAGATTTTCTTGACCGATGCTTGAACTCTCATGGTCTGTCCTTTTCTTCAAAATGAAATTCCGGATCGCTTTTGATCCGGAATACGATGCAGTCCCTGTCAAAGAGGACGGATTATAGCCGTCTTTCTGGTCAATCAGGAAGATGACGATTTGTTAAAAACACCTCGTCGTTCCCTCAGGATTTTTTGACAGGACCCGCATGTCCTTGTCGGGATAACTCATCAGGCCGCCTCGCGGCATTTCAAGCACCCCATCCAGTAGTACCGGAGCGCATCTTTCGATCACGCTCCGGAACCGGTCTTTCTCAGGCTTAGCCCTTGAAGTTAGCCTTCTTGAGCAAGCTTTCGTACTGGTGCGACATCACATAGGACTGCATTTGAGCCATGAAGTCCATGGTTACCACCACCAGAATCAGCAGCGAAGTACCGCCGAAGTAGAACGGAACGTTCCACTTCAGAATCAGGAACTCCGGAATCAGACAGATAAAGGTGATGTACAACGCACCGATCAGAGTCAGTTTCAGGATCAGCTTTTCGATGTAGCGCGCGGTATGCTCGCCCGGACGATAGCCTGGGATCATTGCACCACTCTTCTTCAGGTTGTCCGCGGTTTCCTTTGGATTGAAAACCAGCGCCGTGTAGAAGTAGCAGAAGAAAATGATCGCAGCTGCGTACAGGATGACGTACAGCGGCTGACCCGGATGGAGCATGTCACCGATCGACTTCAGCCACGAGAACCGCTCACTGTTACCACTCCACGACAGAACCGTGGCCGGGAACAGGATGATCGACGAAGCAAAAATCGGCGGGATGACCCCAGCCATGTTGATCTTGAGCGGCAGGTGAGTGCTCTGGGCCTGCATGATGCGGTTGCCAACCTGACGCTTTGCGTAGTTGACAGGCACCTTGCGTTGACCACGTTCGACAAACACCACTGCTGCAGTCAGCAACACCACACCGACAAACAGGCCCAGCACCAACAAGATGGGCAGGGAACCCTGATTAGCCAATGCAAGCGTCTTGCCGATCGCAGCCGGTACGCCAGAAGCGATACCTGCACAGATCAGAATCGAAATACCGTTGCCAATGCCACGCTCAGTGATCTGTTCGCCCAGCCACATCAGGAACATCGTCCCGGTCACCAGCGTAATGATGGTGAGCGGAACGAACTGCACCGAGGGCAGAACCACCAGATTCGGCTGCTTCAGCAAGAGCGAAGCGATACCGAAGCTCTGGAAAGTGGCCAACAGGACCGTCGCATAACGCGTGTATTGCGTAATTTTGCGACGACCTGCTTCGCCTTCTTTCTTGAGCTGCTTGAGCTGAGGCAACACTTCCGCGGCCAACTGCAAAATGATGGACGCGGAAATGTAAGGCATGATCCCGATGGCGAACACGGTAAAGCGCGACAGCGCGCCCCCCGAGAACATGTTGAACATGTTCAAAAGGCCCGTTTGGGACGACTCGAACAACCGGGCCAGCTCGACCGGATTGATCCCGGGCACGGGGATGTGTGCACCGATACGGTACACAATCAACGCGCCCAGCATGAACCAGATCCGTTTCTTCAGATCCGCAAACTTGTTTGCGGAACCAGCCAGAGCGGGATTCGCCACGTTTTAGCCTCTCAGCAATTACTCAGCGATGCTGCCGCCAGCTGCTTCAATCGCAGCGCGGGCACCCTTGGTAGCAGCGATGCCTTTCAGCGTCACAGCCTTCTCGATCTTGCCAGCCAGAATAACCTTCACACGCAGGGTCAGGTTACCGACCAGACCAGCTTGCTTGAGGACGAGCAGATCGACCTCAGCAACCGGCAGGGCTTGCAGGTCGGACAGGCTGACTTCACCTGTACGGCCCTTGGCCAGCGAGACGAAGCCACGCTTGGGCAGGCGGCGTTGCAGCGGCATTTGACCGCCTTCAAAACCAACCTTGTGGAAGCCACCAGCGCGGGACTTCTGACCTTTGTGACCACGACCGGCAGTCTTGCCCAGACCCGAGCCAATGCCACGACCAACGCGACGCTTGGCGTGCTTGGCGCCGACACCCGGAGTGAGGGTATTCAGTTCCATAGTGTTAGCCATGTTAGCCCTCCACTTTCAGCAGGTAGCTGATCTTGTTGATCATGCCGCGGTTTTCCGGGGTATCGATCACTTCAGAGCTGCTGTTGAGCTTGCGCAGACCCAGACCACGGGCGCAGGCCTTGTGGCTTTCCAGGCGGCCGATCAGGCTCTTCACCAGCGTTACTTTTACTTTCTTGACGTCAGTCATTCCGCCACCCCAAGAATCTCTTCAACGGTCTTGCCGCGCTTGGCAGCAATATCCGAAGCGGTGTGCAGCTTGGACAGGCCGTCCAGCGTTGCGCGAACCAGGTTGTACGGGTTCGTGGAACCGTGGCACTTCGCAGTGATGTTGTGAACACCCATCACTTCGAACACAGCGCGCATCGGGCCGCCGGCGATAATACCGGTACCTTCGGATGCAGGTTGCATGAACACGGTAGTTGCACCGTGCTTGCCAACCACTGCGTGCGGAACGGTACCGTTCTTCAGCGGCGCCTTGAACATCTTGCGGCGTGCTTCGTCCAGACCCTTTTGCACAGCAACCGGCACTTCCTTGGACTTACCCTTGCCCATGCCGATGCCACCATCGCCATCACCAACTACGGTCAGTGCGGCGAAACCGAGAATACGACCACCCTTCACAACCTTGGTTACGCGGTTAACCGCAACCATCTTCTCACGAAGGCCGTCCGAGCGATCTTCCGATTCGTTTCTAGCCATTTGATAACTCCGAACTCAATTAGAAGACCAGACCGGCTTCGCGGGCAGCATCTGCCAGCGCTTTCACGCGGCCGTGGTATTTGAAACCGGAACGGTCAAATGCCACGTTTTCGATACCTGCAGCCTTGGCTTTTTCGGCAATGCGCTTACCGATCAGAACAGCAGCGTCAACGCTGGCGCCATTCTTGATCTCACCGCGACCTTCCTTTTCCAGGGAGGAAGCGGAAACCAGCACCTTGCCACCAGTTTCATCGATGATCTGGGCGTAGATGTGGCTGTTGGTACGGTGTACCGACAGGCGCACAGCCTTGAGCTCAGCAATCTTTGCACGGGTTTTACGTGCGCGGCGAACTCGAGTTTCTTTCTTGTCCATGATTCAGCCTCAATTACTTCTTCTTGGTTTCTTTCAGCGTCACCACTTCATCCGAGTAACGCACGCCCTTGCCCTTGTAGGGTTCCGGAGCGCGGTAAGCGCGGATTTCAGCAGCAACCTGACCAAGAACTTGCTTGTCGGCGCCCTTGAGGACGATTTCGGTTTGCGACGGGGTTTCAACCTTCACACCAGCCGGCATCTTGTGCGCGACCGGGTGAGAGAAGCCCAGCGTCAGATTCAGCAAATCGCCTTGAGCTTGAGCACGGTAGCCCACGCCTACCAGGGTCAGCTTGCGCTCGAAGCCCTTGGAAACGCCAACAACCATGTTGTTTACCAGCGCGCGGATGGTACCGGACATAGCGCGTGCATCTTTGCTTTCGCCATTGGCGGCAAACACGACGCTGTTGTCTTCGACCTTGACCGACACATTGCCAGTCAGCGGCTGAACCAGGGTGCCGTTCGGACCCTTGATTGCGATCTCGTTGGCAGTGAGCTTGACTTCAACGCCCGACGGGATAGCGACCGGATTTTTTGCTACGCGAGACATGAATTCACCTCATCAAGCAACGAAGCACAGAAGCTCGCCACCAACACCGTTGGCACGCGCTTTGCGATCGGTCATCACACCCTTGGACGTGGAAACGATTGCCACGCCAAGACCATTCATTACCTGCGGGATGCTGTCGGAACCCTTGTACACGCGCAGACCAGGCTTCGAAACGCGTTCGATGCGTTCGATAACCGGGCGGCCGGCGTAGTACTTCAGTTCAATCGTCAGTTCACGCTTTACATCGCCGGCGACGCTGAACGATTCAACGTAACCTTCGTCTTTCAGTACCTGAGCGATAGCCACCTTCAGCTTGGAAGACGGCATGGTTACCGACGCCTTGTCCGCACGCTGAGCGTTACGGATGCGGGTCAGCATATCGGCGATAGGATCATGCATTGCCATATTTCTTCTCCTGTCCCGATTACCAGCTTGCCTTGGTCATGCCGGGGATTTCACCCTTCATGGCCAATTCACGCAGTTTGTTACGAGCCAGACCGAACTTGCGGAAAGTACCGCGAGGACGACCGGTCAGAGCGCAACGATTACGCACGCGGGACGGGCTGGCGTTGCGGGGCAGTTGCTGGAACTTCAGACGCGCTGCAAAGCGGTCTTCTTCGGACGCGTTCTGGTCGTTGACGATCGCGAGCAGCTGAGCGCGCTTGGTTGCGAACTTGGCAACGGTAGCGCGGCGCTTTTCCTCACGATTGATCAATGAGAGTTTTGCCATGGTGTTCGCCTCAATTCTTGAACGGGAACTTGAAGGCGGCCAGCAGCGCGCGCGCTTCATCATCGGTCTTCGCGGTGGTGGTGATGGTAATGTTCATACCACGCAGCGCGTCGATCTTGTCGTACTCGATTTCCGGGAAAATGATCTGTTCCTTGACGCCCATGTTGTAGTTACCACGGCCATCAAAGGACTTGCCATTCACGCCACGGAAGTCGCGAACGCGCGGAAGCGCAACCGACACCAGACGATCCAGGAATTCGTACATGCGTTCACGGCGCAGGGTTACCTTGCAGCCGATCGGGTAGCCGTCACGGATCTTGAAGCCAGCGATGGACTTCTTGGCCTTGGTCACGACGGCCTTCTGGCCAGTAATCGCTTCCATATCGCCAACAGCGTGTTCCATCACTTTCTTGTCAGCAACCGCTTCGCCAACACCCATGTTGACGGTGATCTTTTCGATCCGCGGCACTTCCATGATCGACTTGTAACCGAACTGTTCAACCAGTTGCGGCACAACTTTTTCTTTGTAGAAATCTTGCAGACGGGCAGTCATTGTCTATCTCCTTAAGCGCCAACAACTTCGCCGTTGGACTTGAAGAAGCGAACCTTCTTGCCGTCTTCCAGCACCTTGAAGCCAACGCGATCGGCCTTGCCGGTGGTCGCGTTAAAAATGGCAACGTTGGACACGTGGATAGAAGCGTTCATTTCGACAATCCCACCTTGCTGACCGCGCATCGGGTTCGGCTTCTGGTGTTTCTTCACCACGGCCACGCCTTCAACAACAATGCGGTCTTCATTGGGGATTACACGCAGCACAACACCGCGCTTGCCCTTATCCTTACCGGTGATGACGATGACTTCGTCACCTTTGCGAATCTTGTTCATGCAGCCTTCTCCTTACAGCACTTCGGGCGCGAGCGACACGATCTTCATGAAGCGCTCGGTACGCAGTTCACGCGTAACCGGCCCAAAGATACGGGTACCGATCGGTTCCAGTTTGGCGTTAAGGAGGACAGCGGCATTGCCGTCGAACTTGATGAGCGAGCCATCAGCACGACGAACGCCCTTGGCAGTGCGAACCACCACGGCGTTGTAAACATCGCCCTTCTTGACGCGACCACGCGGTGCAGCGTCTTTGATGCTGACCTTGATGATGTCGCCAACGGATGCATAGCGACGTTTGGAGCCGCCCAACACCTTGATGCACATTACGGAACGCGCACCGGTATTGTCTGCAACCTCCAGCATGGATTGCATTTGAATCATTGGAAAAAAACCTCCAACTTAACCCGCAACACTTCGACAAGTCGAAGCAAGCGCTCGACGAATGCCGAGCATATCGCGGCCAGTTTTGGACCCCGTTCGGGGAAAACGATGCAACTTCGCGAGAGAAACCCCCGTTCGGTTGCAACATGGAAAAACGGGCATTGTACACAACGTACAATGCCCGCGCAACCACTTGAGATGATTTAAATTTCCTGGCGGACCAGGAAACTTTCACATCAAACGATACGTGCCTTCTCAACCAGCGTAGTTACCACCCAGGCCTTGGTCTTCGAGAGGGGACGACCCTCTTCGATAACGACCAGATCACCTTCGTGGTACTGATTGGTTTCATCGTGTGCGTGGTACTTCTTGGAGCGACGTACAACCTTGCCGTAGAGCGGGTGTTTCACCAGATGCTCAACCAGCACGGTCACGGTCTTGTCCATCTTGTCGCTTACAACGCGACCAGTCAGCGTGCGCTTCAGTTTCGCTTCGGACATGTTAAGCCGCCTTTTGTGCCAGGATGGTACGAACGCGCGCAATATCCTTGCGCACACGATTGATCTCGCTGGTCTTGGCGAGTTGGCCCGTGGCGTGCTGCATACGCAGACTGAATTGCGCTTTCAGCAACGCAGTCAGTTCACTCTTCAGCTCGCCCTCGGTTTTTTGACGAAGTTCAGCAGCTTTCATCATTGCCCCACTTGACGAGAGACGAAGGACACTGCGAACGGCAGCTTGGCCGAAGCCAGGCGGAACGCTTCGCGAGCGATTTCCTCAGCGACGCCATCCAGTTCGTAGAGCACTTTGCCCGGTTGAATTTCAGCAACCCAGTATTCCGGGCTACCCTTACCGTTACCCATACGCACTTCAGCCGGCTTGGTCGAGATCGGTTTATCCGGGAACACACGGATCCAAACGCGACCGCCACGCTTGATGTAGCGGGTAATGGCACGACGGGCGGACTCGATCTGACGCGCGGTCAGACGGCCACGACCCATAGCCTTCAGGCCAAAGGTACCGAAAGCAACGCTGTTACCGCGAGTAGCGATACCGGTGTTACGGCCCTTCTGAACCTTGCGGTATTTCAGTCTAGTTGGCTGCAGCATTGCGAGGCCCCTTACGTTCACGCTTGCGGGTTTCTACCGGTTCTTGTGCTGCCTTTTCGCCAGGCTTCACTTCACCCTTGTAGACCCAAACCTTGATACCGATGATGCCGTAAGTGGTCTGCGCTTCCGAAGTCGCGTAGTCAATGTCGGCACGCAGGGTATGCAAAGGCACGCGGCCTTCGCGATACCATTCGGTACGCGCAATTTCGATACCATTCAGACGACCGGACGACATGATCTTGATGCCCTGGGCACCCAGACGCATGGCGTTTTGCATCGCGCGCTTCATGGCACGACGGAACATCACACGCTTTTCGAGTTGCGAAGCGATGCTGTCGGCGATGATTTGTGCGTCGATTTCCGGCTTGCGGACTTCTTCGATGTTCACGTGAACCGGCACTTTCAGGATACCCTGCAGTTGGCTCTTCAGAACTTCGATGTCCTCGCCTTTCTTGCCGATCACAACACCCGGACGAGCCGTGTGAATGGTGATCTTGGCGTTCTTGGCCGGGCGTTCGATAACCACGCGGCTAACAGAAGCGTTAGCCAGCTTCTTCTTCAGGAATGCGCGGACTTCAACATCTTCCGTCAGCATCTTGCTGAAGTTACGGCTGTTGGCGTACCAGCGCGAAGCCCAGTTTTTGGTTACAGCCAGACGGAAACCCGTCGGGTGGATTTTCTGACCCATTTTCGCTCCTTAGTCGCCAACAGTCAGCGTGATGTGGCAGGTTTGCTTCTCGATGCGGTTGCCGCGGCCCTTGGCACGAGCAGCAAAACGCTTGAGAGACGGACCCTTGTCCACATAGATCGTAGCGACCTTGAGAGAGTCGATATCGGCGCCTTCGTTGTGCTCGGCGTTGGCGATAGCAGACTCCAGCACTTTCTTGATCAGCACTGCACCCTTTTTCGGGCTGAAAGCCAGGATGTTCAGTGCTTGCTCAACCGGCTTGCCACGCACGAGGTCAGCGACAAGACGAGCCTTCTGGGCGGAGAGACGAGCATTGCTCAGTACAGCGGATACTTGCATGTCATCACCTTAGCGCTTGGCTTTTTTGTCGGCGGCATGACCTTTGAAAGTCCGGGTGAGTGCGAACTCGCCCAGCTTGTGGCCAACCATGTTTTCGTTCACGTATACCGGAACGTGCTGCTTGCCGTTGTGCACGGCGATCGTCAGACCGACGAAATCAGGCAGCACGGTCGAGCGACGCGACCAGGTCTTGATCGGGCGCTTGTCGTTCGAGTTGCGCGCAGCCTCAACCTTTTTGATGAGGTGCAGGTCAACGAACGGGCCCTTCTTGATAGAACGTGCCATGTTCAATTACCCCTTGTTCGCAGGACGGCGACGTACGCGCATGTTGTCCGTACGCTTGTTGTTACGGGTACGGTAGCCCTTGGTCGGCTGGCCCCACGGGCTAACCGGCACACGACCTTCACCAGTACGACCTTCACCACCACCGTGCGGGTGGTCGATCGGGTTCATGGCAGTACCACGAACGGTCGGGCGAATACCCAACCAGCGCTTGGCACCAGCCTTGCCGTAAGAACGCAGGCTATGCTCTTCGTTACCGACTTCACCCAGGGTAGCGCGGCAGTCAACGTGAACCTTGCGGATTTCACCCGAACGCAGACGCAGCTGAGCGTAGATGCCTTCGCGAGCCAGCAGCTGAACGCTAACGCCAGCAGAGCGAGCCAGTTGGGCGCCCTTGCCAGGTTGCAGTTCAACGCAGTGAATCGTCGAACCCACCGGAATGTTGCGGATCGGCAGTGCATTACCAGCCTTGATCGGGGCTTCAGCGCCCGATACCAGCACGGCGCCGGCCTTCACGCCCTTCGGGGCGATGATGTAGCGACGTTCGCCATCGGCGTAGCACAGCAGCGCGATGTTCGCGGTGCGGTTCGGATCGTATTCCAGACGCTCAACAGTCGCCGGGATACCATCCTTGTTACGCTTGAAGTCGATGATACGGTAGTGCTGCTTGTGGCCACCGCCCTTGTGACGGGTCGTGATCACACCGCGGTTGTTACGACCGGCGGTTTTGGATTGCGATTCCAGCAGCGGTGCGTACGGGGCACCCTTGTGCAGGTCAGGGTTAACAACCTTGACAACTGCGCGGCGACCGGCGGACGTCGGTTTTACTTTTACCAATGCCATTTCTCAGTCTCCTTATTGCGCAGCCGCGAGGTCAATTTCCTGGCCCGGAGCAAGGCTGATATAAGCCTTTTTCCAGCTGGCGCGACGACCGGTGAAACGACCGTGGCGCTTGACCTTGCCGTGCACGTTCAGTACTTGAACGCTCTCAACCTTGACCTTGAACAGCAGCTCAACAGCAGCCTTGATCTCAGCCTTGGTCGCATCCGTGGAAACACGGAACACGATCTGCTCTGCCTTTTCGGCTACGAAGGTCGACTTTTCAGAAACGACCGGGGCACGCAGCACTTGCAGCAGGCGGTTTTCAGTAAATTGCGTCATGCGAACATCTCCTCGAAGGCGGCCAGCGCATCGCGGGTCAGCACAACCTTCTTGAAACGCACGAGGCTGACCGGATCGGCCTGCGACGGCTCCAGAACCAGCACATTCGGCAGGTTACGGGAAGCGAGGTACAGGTTTTCGTCCAGTTCCTTCGTGATGATCAGCGCGGAATCAAGCTTCAGAGCATCGAGCTTTTGCACGAAAGACTTGGTCTTCGGTGCGTCCAGCTTGATGTCGTCAACCACGACCAGACGATCTTCGCGAACCAGTTGCGACAGAATGGTCGCGATACCGGCGCGGTACATCTTGCGGTTAACTTTGTGGCTGAAGTTTTCGTCCGGGCTGTTCGGGAAAATACGACCACCACCACGCCACAGCGGCGAGGAAGTCATACCAGCACGAGCACGACCAGTGCCCTTTTGCTTGAACGGCTTCTTGGTGGAGTGATTTACCTGTTCGCGGTCTTTCTGAGCGCGATTGCCGCTACGGGCATTCGCGAAGTACGCGGTCACCAACTGGTGAACGAGCGCTTCATTGAATTCGCGACCAAACAGGGCATCGGAGCCGGCGACAGCAGCTTGTGCTTCGCCAATTGCATTAATGACTTTCAGTTCCATTACGCACCTGCCTTCACACTCGGGCGAACGACAACGTCATTGCCCTTGGAGCCCGGGACAGCGCCCTTGACCAACAGCAGTTGACGTTCAACGTCGATACGGACGACTTCCAGGTTCTGCACGGTACGCTTGACGTTACCCAGTTGACCGGCCATGCGCTTACCCGGGAAAACACGACCCGGATCTTGCGCCATACCGATGGAACCCGGCGAGTTGTGCGAACGCGAGTTACCGTGCGAAGCACGGTTGGAAGAGAAGTTGTGACGTTTAATGGCGCCGGCAAAGCCTTTACCCTGGCTGGTGCCAGAGACATCCACCATTTGACCAACAGCGAACAGTTCGACCGACAGCGAATCACCAGCCTTCAGATCAGACAGTTTGTCAGCAGCGATACGGAACTCAACGAGATCCAGACCTGCTTCAACGCCTGCTTTGGCAAAGTGACCGGCTTCAGCCTTGTTCACACGATTGGCCTTCTTTGCACCGAAAGTAACCTGAACGGCTGCGTAGCCATCAGTTTCCGGCGTCTTGACTTGCGTGACGCGATTGGCCGACATATCCAGCACAGTTACCGGGATGGACACGCCATCATCAGCAAAAATGCGGGTCATGCCGACTTTACGTCCGACGAGACCTAAGCTCATAGTTATTTCCTTTTCAGGGCCGATTTCGATTGACCGGCAAATAACCGTTAATTAAAAAAAACGAGCTTACCGCCATAAAAACGGTAAGCTCGCGATATTAGCACTAAATTTCCTGTCGTTGCAAGCACTTAGCGCGCATCGACCATCAATTTGTACTTTTGCCTTTCGGCGGCGGCACCTTCCGGCGCCGCCCTCTGCATTACTGCAGCTTGATTTCGACGTCCACGCCAGCCGGCAGATCCAGCTTCATCAGCGCGTCAACGGTCTTGTCGGTAGGATCGACAATGTCCATCAGGCGCAGATGAGTGCGGATTTCGAACTGGTCGCGGGAGGTCTTGTTCACGTGCGGCGAACGCAGAACGTCGAAACGTTCGATTTTCGTCGGCAGCGGAACCGGACCCTTGACAACGGCACCGGTACGCTTGGCAGTTTCGACGATTTCCTGAGCGGAACGGTCGATCAGCGCGTAGTCAAATGCCTTCAGACGGATGCGAATTTTCTGGTTTTGCATGATTTATGCCTTACTCAACGATCTTGGCAACAACGCCGGCGCCAACAGTACGGCCACCTTCACGGATGGCGAAGCGCAGACCTTGTTCCATGGCGATCGGGGCGATCAGGGCAACAGTGATGGTCACATTGTCGCCC